>NZ_NRGT01000047.1:0-103111 GCF_002332285.1 Glutamicibacter sp. BW77
GATGTCCCGATAGAAAACAAAGAAAAATGAATTCACGGTGCTCATATTTGTTGTTAGCGATGCTTTACCCACTAGCAATCACGATTGGTATCGGGCGAAACATGCGGCTTCTAAGCTCGATTTATCAGCGAACACCAACCACGAAGGACTGACATTCATGAGTACGCAAATTGCAGAAGTAACTCGGGAAGCAACCTTGAACTTGGTTCCGCTTTGCAGCAGCGCAGACTTGGAGCGCGGATGGGGAGAAGCGCTGTTGCTTGAAGGCAGACAACTGGCCCTGTTCCGCACCGAAGAAGACGCCTTCTACGCGACCTCGCATCACTGCCCCAACAGTGGCGCGAAGGTCATAGCCCGCGGCATTTTGGGCGACACCGTGGTCGATGGATCTAACGTGTCCACAGTTGCTTGCCCGCTGCACAAGGAAGTGTACCGCTTGGATAACGGGGAATGTCTGAACACCGATTCGCTGCCGTTGCCGGTGCAGCGGCTCGTGGAAATCGAGGGACAACTATGGATGGAGCAGAGCAAATGAGCTCAAATGCAGACCGTATTCTCGACGTTGAGCATTCGGCCTGGCAAGGCTGGATTGAGATCCAGGACGAGACGGAACTGCTTGCAGCGAGCTAACGCCGGCTGCCGCGTTGGGCGGTGGCGGCGTGCAAGAATAATGCAACTCGCATCATCATCTATTCGTAGGGACGAAGGCATAGAGCTTTCGTCCCTACGCTTTTGCGTGGCTGGGCAGGACAGGCGAAATGGCGGCCGGCTCGCTAGGCGCCGACCACCAGCAGAGTCATTACGCCAGGGACGGAGCCTTGGAAAGCAGCTCTTCGATTTTTGATTTGCACCCTCCGCATCCGGTGCCCGCACGGCAGCTTTCTCCCACCTGCGCGACGGTTGTGCATCCAGCGTCCACCGCATGGGACACCTGTCCGTACGTGGCACCGGAACACCGGCACAGCTGATCTTCATCGCTGGGGATCGCCGAGATTTGATCCGTTGCCGGATCATCTAGGCGCAGCAGGCTGGAGCGGTCCTCCGGCAACGCGGTGCCCCGTTCATAGGCCAGCACAAGTTCGGCACTGGTTTGCGGCAATCCCATGGCCAGGAATCCGGTAATCGCATCCTGGCGGGTGACGATCTTGAGGTAGCGTCCGCGTGCAGGATCTGCGTAGACGGTGGCCTGCAAGTCCGTATCGTCCCAATAACCGGCGCTGATATCACCGGCGGCGGTCAGCTCGATGCCTTGGCCCTTGAGCATCAGTACGTCGGACGCGGAGAAGTCAGGAGCAGCAAGCGGCTCGGATGCGGCCGAACTAGTCAGCTGCAACAATAGTTGGGACAAAAATGCGGCCTGAGCCCACCCCGGGGCCAGCAATCCGACCGGCGGCTGTCCGGAAACTTCGGCGCAGTCACCCAAGGCGAAAATTCGCCCCTCGGTATCGGCGCATAGGAATTCATCGGTTTTGATACCACGGCCCACCGGCAAACCACAGCCCGATGCCAGCTCTGTTCTGGCTCTCACACCCGTGGAAATGAGCAGGGCATCTGCCTGGATCAGCCCGTGGGTGGATGTCATTAAGCCGGTGAAACCCCGTGCATCCTTTTGAACGCCGGTTGCCTTGGCTCCCGGGATGACCTCGACACCGGCTTCACGCAGATTACGTGTCAGTAACGCCCCTCCGTCTGCATCCACGACGCGCCCCAGGGGTGTTGGACCATGATGCACCAGTACCGGCTGCGCCCCGGTACGTGCAATTGCCAGGGCTGCCTCGATGCCCAGAACACCTCCGCCGAGAATCAAAATGCGTTGGCCCAGACCGATCGATTTGCGCAGCTGATGGGCATCTTCGACCGTGCGTAGGGCGAATACGCCGGCAGGCAGGGAAGCGTCGGTATGTGGTTCGAAGTTCAGGCCATTGAGCGTCGGGACCACGGCCCGGGCGCCGGTGGCGAAAACAATCCGATCGTAGGACACGAAGTCGTTGTCGTCCAGATGGATTCTGCGGCGTGAACGATCGATGCCGGTAGCCCGTACACCCAAGCGCACTTCGATTCCGGCATCGGCCAGGCGTTGCGGATCCGCCATGCTCAGGTGCGCGAACTCGGCGGCCCCCACCGCCAGCTCAGCGAGCAGCACACGGTTGTAGGCCAGCTGGTCTTCGGCGCTGATCACCGTGATTTCGCATTGACCGGACGCCGCAGCGGGCAGCAGGCCCTCAATGAGGGAAGCTGCGACGGGACCGAAGCCAATGATAATAATGCGTTGCGGGCGTTGCTCGTTCATTGTTCCTCTTTCACAGCGCTCAGCGAAACATGGGCGTGCTTGAATTCAGGCATCCTGCTGTGCGGGTCAACCTTCGCCTCGGTCAGCAGATTTGCGGTACCTGACGTCGGGTAGTGGAAGGGCAGGAAAACCGTGTCTAGCCGGGCATCGACGGTCAGCAGTGCGCGGGCGGTCACGGCACCGCGTTCATTGCTGATCACGACCTTCTGCCCCTGGGCAATCTGGTGGGCTAGGGCGGTTGTCGGATGAATTTCAAGTCGTGGTTCCGGTGCGGCCTGGGCTAGCTCGGGAACGCGGCGAGTCTGCGCGCCGGACTGATAGTGCTCAAGCAAGCGGCCGGTAACTAGTGACACGGACGAGTTGTTCTTCCGGGGTGCCGGCTGGAAGACAACTGGCACCAGCACAGCATGCTGGTCTTCATGGGCAAAGCCATCAAGGAACAGCCGCGGGGTGCCATTTCGGATGCCGCGCTCGGCCCTGACCTCGGTGCCTGCAGGGCACGGCCAGTAGATGGCTGCCCCGGCATCGAGGTCATCCCAACGCACCCCCGAGTAGTCCGCCAAGCCGCCGGCTGAAGCCAATTTGAGTTCCTCGAAGACTTCTTGGGCATCGGGGGAGAACCGCCCTGGAGCGTTCAGACGTTGGGCGAGCTGAGAGAGGATCCACAGTTCATTGCGCGCATTTTCTGGTGCCGCCAGGGCAGCTCGGCGGCGCAGGATCCGGCCTTCCAAGTTGGTCATGCTGCCTTCTTCTTCAGCCCATTGCAGCACCGGCAAGACCAGGTCCGCTTGGGCTGCAGTCTCTGAAAGGAAGAAGTCGCAGACCACCAAGAAATCCAGCCTGGACAGGGCCTGGAGCACGCGTGACGCATCGGGTGCGGAGATCACCGGGTTAGCCCCGTGGATCATCATCATGCGCGGACCGGTCGGGGTACCTAGCGCGTCAAGGAGTTCAACGGCGGGAAGCCCGGGGCCGGGGATGGTCTCGGGGTCAACGCCCCAGACGCGGGCTACATGCGCACGGTGTTCGGGGTCGGTGATTTTGCGGTAGCCGGGAAGTTGGTCGCACTTTTGCCCGTGTTCCCGTCCACCCTGCCCATTGCCCTGGCCGGTGATGGTGCCGTAGCCGCCGGCGAGGGTTCCGGGCAAGCCGAGCAGAAGCGCGAGGTTGATCGCGGCGGTGACCGTATCGGTGCCGTTGGAATGCTGTTCAATGCCGCGGCCGGTGAGTATGT
This sequence comes from Glutamicibacter sp. BW77, assembly GCF_002332285.1. Classification (NCBI taxonomy): domain Bacteria; kingdom Bacillati; phylum Actinomycetota; class Actinomycetes; order Micrococcales; family Micrococcaceae; genus Glutamicibacter; species Glutamicibacter sp. BW77. Next base: position 3,525 of record NZ_NRGT01000047.1, read on the forward strand.
AGACCGGCTTGCCGCCGGTTTTCGCTTCGCTAGCGGCTTGGGCCAGAGCTCTGGCGGTGTGCCGAATCTGTTCGGCAGGGACGCCGGTGACCTGGGCAGTTCGTTCCGGCCACCAGCCAGCTAGTGAACTTCTCAGTGAGTCGAAACCGTTGGTGCGGGCGGCTAAATAGCAGGTATCGGCCAGGGACTCGGTCACCAGCACGTGAGCCAAGCCCAGCAGGAGCGGAAGATCGGTGGCCGGGGTTGGCTGCAGATGCCAGCCAGCATTATCGGCACAAAGTTTGGCAGTTGCAGAACGGCGTGGATCAACCACGATCAGGCCGCCGTTATCCCGGGCCCCAGCCAGATGCCGGACAAAGGGAGGCATCGTATCGGCCACGTTGGAACCGAGCATCAGGATCATCCCGGCCCCATCCAGATCGGCTAGCGGGAAGGGCAGTCCCCGGTCCAAGCCGAAGGCGCGGTTGGTGCCGGCGGCAGCCGAGGACATGCAGAACCGGCCGTTGTAGTCGATGCGCGAGGTGCCCAAGGCCAGCCGTGCGAACTTGCCTAGCTGGTAGGCCTTTTCATTGGTCAGCGAACCGGAGCCGAAGACCGCTAGTGCGTCGGCTCCGGATTCAGCTCGGATGTTCAGCGCCTTCTGGGCAACTAGATCCAGCGCATGCTCCCAGCTGATCTGGGCAAAGCTTCCGTCGGCCTGGCGAAGCAGGGGTGCCTGCAGGCGTTCGGGGTGATCGAGCAGCTTGGCGGCGCTATATCCTTTTCGGCACAGCGCCCCGCCATTGGTTTCAAAGTCGCGGCCCGTTAGGCTCACGGGTTCCGGGCTGTTTTCCTGCAAGTTCGGTTCAAGGGTGATGCCGCACTGCAGGGCGCAGTAGGGACAGTGTGTAGCGGTCATCTTAGACTCCGTGCTTGGCGAATCGGCTGCCTGAGCGGGCATAGGTAAACCATGCAGTGGCCATGAGTAGCAGGTAGACAGCGATGAAGATGATAAATGCCGCGGTGTAGGCGCCGGTGCTTGATATAGACAGGCCCAAAGCCTGGGGAATCAGGAAGCCGCCATAGGCGCCGATGGCCGAGATCAAACCGAGGGCTGCGGCAGCCTTGCGGGAAGAATCCACCTGGCCTGCCTGTTGTCCCTCGTCGCTCAGGGCAAAAACTGCCGGGATCATACGATAGGTCGAGCCATTGCCGATGCCGCTTGCGGTGAAGAGCAGCAAGAATAAGAAGAGGAAAATCCAGAAGTTCGCCCGCGGCAGGCTGAGCACTAGCGCACAGGTAATCAAGGCCATGGCCGCGAAGGTTGCCACCGTGATGCGTGCACCGCCGAGTTTGTCAGCGATCTTGCCACCGTATGGACGGGCCAGGGAAGCGACCAGTGGGCCGAGGAAGGCCAGGGTGATGGTTGCGGTTCCCAGCGGCAAGGCTGCATATTCGGGGAAAGTGTCAACGATCAGTTTGGGGAATACTGCGGAGAATCCGATGAAGGAACCAAATGTTCCCACGTACAGTGCGGAGATGATCCACAGGTGCTTGACCTTCAGGCAGGCAACTGCGCCGCGAATATCTGAGCGTGCCGAAGTCAGATTGTGCATGTACTTCCACGCACCCCACGCGGCCACCAGAATCAGTGGGATCCAGAGCAGTCCCGCTAGCGGAAGTTGCAACGCCCCGGCTGCGAAGACCGTGACAATGACCGGTACGAGCAGCTGGGCGACCGCCGCCCCAAGGTTGCCGCCGGCTGCGTTCAGGCCTAACGCCCAACCCTTGCGGGAAGCAGGGTAGAAGTAGGTGATATTAGCCATCGATGAAGCGAAGTTTCCGCCGCCGAAGCCGGTCAGCGCCGCAAGGCTGAGCATGATCCAGAATTCAGTGGACGGATCAGCCAATGCCATGGAAATGCCGCCGGTCGGAATCAGCAAGAGCAACGCGGAAATCACCGTCCAGTTGCGTCCGCCGAAACGGGCAACCATGAACGTGTAGGGGATGCGCAGGGTCGCTCCGACGAGGCTCGGGATGGAGATCAGCCAGAACAACTCGGTGGTGCTGTAGCTGAATCCGGCCACCGGAAGATAGACCACGACGATGGCGAAAAGTTGCCAAACACTGAATCCGAGGAACTCGGCAAAGATAGACCACTTGAGGTTTTGGCTGGCTACCGCCGACCCGGTGTGCTTCCAGAATTCTGGATCCTCAGGAGTCCAATTGCTGGCCCAGCGCCCCGGCTGGACCTGTAGTGCCTGCGATGTGGCAGATGCTTCTAGCTGTGCGCTCACGTTACCTGATCCCTTCTCTAACACTTGATGCCTCTGAGCTTCTCAAACCGGCATTTCGCCTAGATGCTCGGGTTGTTGCGCCGAAGGGAACTTAAATTCACGCGGGGGATCGATGTACCGATAGGCGGTCGTAACGTGTTGGAAACCGGAGCGTCGAGTCAAGCGGTTAGTTCCGGGATTTGAGGTGCTGACAGGAAGGATCACACCATCCGGATCGCAGCTAGTGGGAGACCGGATGAGTGGCGAAACGGCAATTATTTGTTCATGATGCGAAAAAGTGATTTCAAAATAAGTGTTGCGTGCGTCACAATCCACAGATAATCTCGTAGCTGTCTATGGCGGGCACCCACCAAATGGGTCGCTAGCTACCGGGCATGCAACTGATCGATTTCAGGTGACAAGTGCAACCGGTAGCTAGCGCCAAACAGCGCGCTGCGGTGGTCTTGTCCAAAGCATGAGGAGCCACGCGATGAGCGTTACTACCACTGGCCAAGACTATCTTTCGATGGCCATCGATATTGCCACCACAAATGTCCACAACGCCGGCGGGCCATTTGGCGCCGTCGTGGTCACGGCCGACGGCCAGATCTTCGAAGGCGTCAACCGCGTCACGGCCAACAATGACCCATCGGCGCACGCCGAAGTGGTGGCCATCCGCACCGCAGCCGCTGCGCTGGGGACCTTCGATTTGAGCGGTTGCGTGCTCTACAGCAGCTGCGAACCCTGCCCGATGTGCCTGGCCACCTCATTGTGGGCCCGCATCGGCAAGGTCTTCTTCGCTGCCAATAGGCATGATGCGGCTGCCGCCGGATTTGACGACGCGGTGTTCTACGAATACTTCGAGGCTAAATCCAACCGCTCGCTGATGCCGGTGAACTGCTTCCAATCTGAAAGCAATGAGCATCTGAAGCCGTTCAAGGCATGGGATTCGCAAGAATCCCGGACCGACTACTAGAAGGTCCAGGACCATGACCACGACAAGTCGCTTGCCAGCTGACCCCAAGGGTGCGCAGCGCGATACCAAGCCGCGCCGTCCCCGGGGACCGGGCAGTATCCTGGATGCGTTCTTCAGCATCACCGAACGCGGGTCCACGCTGGCGCGGGAAATGCGCGGCGGGATCGTCACCTTCTTCACGATGGCCTACATCGTGATCCTCAACCCGCTGATTCTCGGCGGATTCAGCGCCGACGCCGCACCCGTGGATGTGGCCGGCAACTGGCTTCCGGCCGCGCAGGTCGGGGCCATGACCGGATTGACCGCCGGGGTGATGACCATCCTATTCGGGTTGGTCGCCAACCTGCCCTTCGGCCTGGCCGCCGGGCTGGGCATCAACTCCTTCCTGGCCGTCTCGGTGATTCAGGACGGCACCTGGCCCGAGGCCATGGGGCTGGTGGTGATCAACGGCGTGCTGATCGTGCTCTTCGGGATGACCGGGGTGCGCACCGCGATCTTCCGGGCCATCCCCAAGGACCTGAAGGCCGCCATCACGGTGGGCATCGGGCTGTTCATCACCTTCATCGGGTTCGTGGACTCGGGCTTTGTCACCCGTACCGACGCCGGGCCTCCGGTGCAGCTGGGCGATAGCGGGTCGATCGTCTCGATCCCCACCATGGTCTTCGTGGTGGGACTGCTGATCATGGGCGCGCTGGTGGCCCGCGGGGTGCAGGGCGCGATTCTGATCGGCATCGTGATCTCCACGGTGCTGGCGATGCTCGCCGAGCTGGTGTTCAAGATCGGCCCCGGAGGCACGGATAACCCGCATGGCTGGCACCTGAACATGCCGGTACTCCAGGGCAATATCGTCTCCTTACCGGATTTGTCGCTGGCCGGGGAGTTCGACCTGTTCGGTTCCTTCGGGCGAATCGGCGCGCTGGCGGCCACGATGCTGGTCTTCACCCTGGTGTTCACGAATTTCTTCGACGCCATGGGCACGATGACCGGCCTGGCGAAGAATGCTGGGCTGGCCCGCAAGGACGGCACCTTCCCGCGGTTGAAGGCCGCGTTCGTCGTCGAGGGGCTGGGCGCGGTGGCCGGCGGCATGGGCTCGTCCTCCTCCAATACCGTCTACGTGGATTCGGCCGCAGGCATCGGGGAAGGGGCGCGCACCGGGCTGGCTTCGGTGATCACCGGGGTATTGTTCCTGGGTTCGATGTTCTTCACGCCGCTGACCTCGGTGGTGCCCATCGAGGTGGCCGCCGCGGCACTGGTTCTGGTGGGCACCTTGATGTGCGCGCAGATCCGCGAGATCAACTTCAAGCGGTTCTCCAGCGCCATGCCGGCATTCCTCACCCTGATCACTATGCCGCTGACCTACTCCATTGCCAACGGCATTGGCGCAGGGTTCATCGCCTGGGTGGTGGTGAACACCGCGGCCGGGCGCTACGCCAAGATCCACCCGCTGCTGTGGGTGGTGGCATTGGGCTTCCTGGTGTACTTCGCGCGAGGTCCCATCACGGCCCTACTGGCCTGAGTCGATACGGGCTATAGTAAGGATCCACCACGGTGAGTTGGCTCACTTTGATGGATTGCATGGATATGAATGATCCGAATTCTGGAGGGTAATCATGGGCGGATGCCTCGCCTGGTCCAAGGGCCAGATCGCGCACGGAGACTGACCCCGCCGCAGCACGCGGCGGCACCTTGGCCGAGCCTGAAACCGCCGGCGGGGCGCCAGATCCCACCCATCATCCAATTCATTCATGGTGCGCCGGGCGATACCCGGGCGCAGGAGGTGTCAGCGGCATGAGCGCCGAGGCAACGCAAGAGACAAAATGCCTGGTTACGGTCAATGGAACGGTCCGGGAATTCGACGGGCCACCACATACCAACGCGCTGGATTTCCTGCGCGGGCAGCAATTGATCGGATGCAAGGAAGGCTGTGCCGAGGGCGAGTGCGGCGCCTGCTCGATCCTGGTGGCCCGCAGCGATGGGGAAGGTAGCAGGTGGACGGCTTTGAACGCCTGCCTGCTGCCGGCCGCATCGCTCGACGGCCAGGAAATCATCACCTCCGAAGGGCTGGGCAGCGTCGCGGACCTGCATCCGGTGCAGGAAGAGATGGCCAACCGCGGCGGATCCCAGTGCGGTTATTGCACCCCCGGATTCGTCTGCTCCATGGCCGCCGAATACTACCGCCCCGAGCGAACCGGCACCCCCGCAGTCAGCGCGGGCGATGGCGGGGCGCACGAGTGCGGACCGAATGGATTCGACCTGCACGCATTGTCGGGCAATCTCTGCCGCTGCACCGGATACCGCCCGATCCGCGACGCCGCCTACGCGCTGGGCGACCCTGCCGGGGACGACCAGCTGGCAGCCCGGACCCAGCACCGGGCCCCGGCGCCGGTGGCCACCGACATCCAGCGCGCCGATACCCCCACCGGGGCGTTGGGCCGTTTCCGCCGTCCTGCGGACCTGGACCAGGTTTTGCAGATCCTGGCCGCCGAACCAGAGAGCGTGCTGGTGGCCGGCGGCACCGACTGGGGTGTGGAGGTCAACATTAAGGGCGCCCGCGCCCGCTCGGTGCTGGCCATCGACCGGCTGCACGAGCTGCGCCAGATCCACTGGAACGAGCGGTACCTGGAACTCGGCTCCGGCTGCACCCTGAGCGAGCTGGAACGCAAGCTGGCCGGGAAGGTTCCGCTGCTCTCCGCGCTCTTCGGGCAGTTCGCCTCGCGGCTGATCCGCAATAGCGCGAGTATCGGCGGGAACCTGGGCACCGGCTCACCCATTGGCGACACCCCGCCGGCACTGCTGGCGCTGGCCGCCGAGCTGGTGCTTTCCAGCATCCGCGGCAATCGGGTGGTGGCGCTGGAGGACTATTTCACCGGCTACCGGCAGACCGTGCGCGAGCCGGGGGAGATGATCACCGCGATCCGCATCCCGCTGCCGTTGGCGCCGCTGACCAGCTTCCAGAAGATTGCCAAGCGGCGCTTCGACGACATCTCCTCGGTAGCCATCGGCTATGCGCTCACGGTGGCGGACGGCATGATCACCGAGGCGCGGATTGGGCTGGGCGGCGTAGCCGCGACCCCGCTGCGCGCCGTGGCAACCGAAGCCATGCTCGAAGGTAAACCGTGGAACCTGGAAACCATCCGGGCCGCGGCGCACACCATGGGCCACGAAGGAACCCCGATGGATGACCACCGTGCCAGTGCGGACTACCGCAAGGCCATGCTGGCCTCCTCACTTGAACGGTTCTATGCCCAGCAGCTTGCGCGCCGCTCGGGCGCGGGACAGGAGCAGAACTCATGAGCCAGCTATCCCAACGCCCCGACGCACCGGTGGTCGGCCAGCGTCACCGTCATGAATCCGCGGCCGCTCACGTTACGGGCACCGCACTGTACACCGATGACCTCGCCGCGCGGCTCACCGGGGTCCTGCACGCCTACCCGGTGCAGTCCACCTGCGCGCATGGAAAAATCCTGGGCCTGGATACCAGCGCGGCGCAGCAGGTTCCCGGAGTCATCCGGGTGATCACCGCACAGGACATTCCCGGGGTCAACGACCAGGGCGCCAAGCATGACGAACCCTTGCTCCCGGTGGACGAGGTGATGTTCTTCGGCCAGCCGGTGGCGTGGGTACTGGGCGAAGATCTGGAAGCGGCCAAGGCCGGGGCCAAGGCGGTGCGCGTGGACTACGAGCCGCTGGACTCGCTGATCACCATCAAGGATGCGATCGCGGCCAAGAGCTTCCACGGCATCCAGCCCGAGATCGCCAAGGGTGACCCGCAAGCCGCCTTTGCGCAGGCGACCCATGTTTTCGAGGGCGACTTCGAGTTCGCCGGGCAGGAGCACTTCTACCTGGAAACCCAGAACTCGCTGGCCCTGGTCGATGAGAGCGGGCAGATTATGGTCCACTGCTCCACCCAGCATCCCACCGAGACCCAGGACATCGTCTCGCATGTGCTCGGCATCGGCGCCCACGAGGTGACCGTGCAGGTTTTGCGCATGGGCGGGGGATTCGGCGGAAAGGAAATGCAGCCCCATGGCTACGCCGCGCTGGCGGCCCTGGGCGCGGTGCTCACCGGGCGTCCGGTGCGGGTGCGGCTGGATCGCAACCTGGACATGACCATGACCGGCAAACGCCACGGATTCTATGCGACCTGGAAAATCGGGTTCGACCAGGGCGGCAAGATTCTAGCCCTGCAGGCCCAGCTGACCGCCGACGGCGGGTGGAGCCTGGACCTGTCAGAACCGGTGCTGACCCGCGCGATGTGCCATATCGACAATTCCTATTGGATCCCGAATATCCGGGTCAACGGGCGCGTGGCCAAATGCCATAAGACCTCGCAGACCGCGTTTCGTGGCTTCGGCGGTCCGCAGGGCATGCTGGTGATGGAAGATATCCTCGGCCGGGTAGCCCCGCAACTGGGCTTGGAGGCCAGGGAACTGCGCCGGCGCAACTTCTACACCGAGGGACAGGACACCCCTTACTACCAGCCGGTGAGGCATCCCGAACGCATTGATGCCGCCTGGCAGCAGGTCCTCGACTCGGCAGACGTGGCACGGCGCGAAGCGGAAATTGCCCAGTTCAATACCAACAATCACTACAGCAAGCGGGCGCTGGCGATGACGCCGGTGAAATTCGGCATCTCCTTTAACCTCACCGCCTTTAACCAGGGTGGCGCACTTGTGCTGGTGTATAAGGACGGTTCGGTGCTGGTCAATCACGGCGGCACCGAAATGGGCCAGGGCCTGCATACCAAGATGCTGCAGGTGGCCGCCACCGCCTTGGGCGTGCCGCTGTCCAAGGTGCGCATCGCTCCGACACGTACCGATAAGGTGCCCAATACCTCGGCCACCGCCGCCAGTTCGGGCAGCGACCTGAACGGCGGTGCGGTGAAGGACGCCTGTGAGCAGATCCAGGCCCGGTTGGCTGCGGTAGCGGCCGGCAAGTTGGGGGTCCCGGCGCAAGATATCCGTTTTGCCCAGGGCAAGATCACCGCGTTGGGCAAACGCGACGAGCTGGAGTGGAGCGAGGTCGTACGTGAGGCCTACATGCAGCGCATTCAGCTGTCGGCCGCCGGGTACTACCGAACCGAGGGACTGCACTGGGATCTGGCGCGGATGACCGGCAGTCCGTTCAAGTACTTCTCCTACGGGGTGGCCGCCAGTGAAGTGGAGGTGAGCAGTTTTGACGGATCCTACGTGCTGCGTCGTGTGGACATCGTCCATGACGTGGGGGATTCGCTTTCGCCGCTGGTAGATCTGGGGCAGATCGAGGGTGGATTTGTGCAGGGCACCGGCTGGTTGACCTTGGAAGACCTGCGCTGGGATACCTCCGATGGTCCGGGCCGTGGACGGGTTGCCACCCAAGCGGCCAGCACCTACAAGATCCCGAGCTTCTCCGAGATGCCCGAGGTGTTCAACGTGAACCTGCTGGACAAGGCACATGAAGAGGGTGCGGTGTACGGATCCAAGGCGGTGGGCGAACCGCCACTGATGCTCGCCTTCTCGGTGCGTGAGGCGTTGCGCCAGGCCATCGCCGAGTTCGGCGCCTCCGGGCGGTCGGTGCCGCTGGCGTCTCCGGCGACTCCGGAAGCGGTGTTCTGGGCGCTCGACACCGTGCGGAACCCCGGCTCATGATCTGGCTCAGTGCGCTCACCGCGCTGCGTGAGCAACGCCGGGCCGCGGTACTTGCCACCATTACCACCGTGCGCGGGCACGCTCCGCGGGAGGTCGGAACGAAGATGGTGATCGCCGCGCACGAATCCTTCGGGACCATCGGCGGCGGCAACCTGGAGATGGTGGTCATCAACCGCGCGCAAGAAATGCTCGCGCAACTTCAGCGCGAACCGCAAAGCCTGAGCCTGCAGCTGAGCGATAAGGCGAACGGGCACTATGGGCGCCAGTGCTGCGGGGGAGAAATTAGCGTGTTGCTCGAACCCATGCCGGTGCCGGCGGTCATCGCGATCTTCGGGATCGGGCACGTCGGGCTGGAACTTGCGCGCATCCTGTCCCGGCACGATCTGGAGCTGTATCTGAGTGATTCGCGCCCCGAATTCCTGGCCGAACTGCACGTGCTTGAACCCGCCGTGGCCCGGGTGCACGCGCAGCTGGCGGTGATCGGCGAACAGGTCATCGCGCAGTTACCCGACGGCGCGCACGTGGTGATCATGACGCACGATCATGCCGAGGATTTTCACCTGTGCGATGCGGCGCTGGCGCATCGGGGGCTCGGCTCCATCGGGCTGATCGGCTCGCGCGCCAAGTGGGTGCGCTTCGAGAAGAACCTTGCCGCCAGCGGGCACGATCAGGCACAGATCCAACAAATTAGCTGCCCGATCGGACTGCGCGAGATGCCTGGCAAGGACCCGGCGATGATCGCGCTCAGCGTGGCCGCGCAGTTGCTACAACGCGTGGGATCGCCCCAAGTTAGTACCCGCGGCGTTGAACCTCGTGTTTGACCCGTGATATCTGCTCCGGCCCGACCCTGCAACACCCGCCGATTAGTTTGGCGCCGGCGTCGATCAGTTCGGGTACCGCGCCGGGTAGGTCGCTGTGTGCGGTTCCCGGAACCCAGCGGCGCGCCTCTCGATCCCAAATCTCAGCGCTGTTGGGGTAAGCCAACAGTGGCAGATCTGTTTCCTGGGCGAACAGTTTCAGCGCAGAAACCGCGAGCGGAACGGGGCAGCAGTTGACCCCGAGGCCCGCAAAAACACCGGAATCCTGCACGATCCGGGCCACCTGGCGCAAGTCACTGCCGTCCCCCAACACCACCGCTGCGTCCTCGGTGCTGGCGCGCACGGTGAGGCTGAGCAGCACCGGAATCTGAGCTTGCGCCGCCAAAGCGCTCAGCGCGTGCACCTCGGATAGGCTCGGCACGGTTTCACAGATGATCGCGTCCGCTCCGGACTCGGCAAGAATTTCAAACCGGTCGCGGTGCCACCCGGTCAATTGTGCGGTGCTCAGCCCATAGGCTCCGTCGTATTCGGTTCCAGCTCCCGGGCCTGCACCATAGGGTCCCACCGATGCGGCGACCCAGCGGGCAGTTGAGCCGGTAGTCGAACCGACAGCTAACTGCGCCGCCTCGCGCGCCAGACGCACGCTGGCTAACAACAGGTTTTTGACCTCGGCTGCGGTTGCCTCCGCATCGGCGTCGCCATTAACTCGGGATAGACCCGCAAAACTGACCTGGTAGGAGCAACTCGTGGCCAGTTGCGCGCCGGCGGCGAAGAAGTCCTCATGGGCGGCACGTACCTCGGCAGGGGCCTGTTTGAGGATCTGCGCGGACCAGAGCTCGCCGGTCACGTCGTTTCCGCGGTCCGCCAGATGGGTCCCGAGGCCACCGTCGAGGATCAGCGGGGCACCGCTTGTGGAGTTGAGCGCGTCGCTGAAATTGCTGGGCTGAGGTGGAATATTCACGCTCCGAGGGTACCGCGCTAACGGTTCGACGACCGACTATAACGCCGTATGAACGAACATGACAAACACCGACGGGCAGCAGGGCCCGGATCGATATTCTGAAGCGCATTCACCTTTTCACTACGCCCCAGGAGCCCGATGAGTCAGCTGAGCCAAGGCCACGCGGAAAAGACCCCGCCGCAGCACCCGCCGCAGCACCAGCCGGAGGCGAGCGGGCTGCGCCGATCCATGACCTCGCGCCACCTGGTCATGATCGCGCTGGGTGGGGTGATCGGTTCGGGGCTGTTCGTCTCCTCCGGATACACCATTGCGCAGGCCGGACCGTTGGGCGCGGTGCTGGCCTACACCGTCGGCGCGCTGGTCGCCTACATGGTGATGAGTGGGCTCGGGGAGCTTTCGGCACGTCATCCGGTGGCCGGCGGATTTCACGCTCACGCCACCCGCGATCTGGGCCCAGCCTGGGGTTTTGCGACGGCCTGGCTGTACTGGATGTGCTGGGCGGTGGCGCTGGCCAGCGAATTCACCGCATCGGGCATTTTGATGCAGCGCTGGTTTCCCGAGGTGCCTGTGTGGGTGTGGTCCCTGGCCTTCGCTACGTTGCTGTTCACGCTCAACGCGATATCCTCCCGCGTTTTTGCCGAAACCGAATTCTGGTTTTCGCTGATCAAGGTGGCGGCGGTGCTGGTGGTGATCGTGGTCGGCGCCGCAACGCTGATCGGGCTTAACCCGGTAAGCGACGCAGGACCCCTCGGCTTCGCGAATTTCCGCACCGGTCAGGGGTTATTCCCGATGGGATTCAGCGGCGTGCTGGTCACCATACTGGCGGTGTTCTACGCATTTAGCGGCACGGAATTGATCGGCGTGGCCGCCGGGGAGGCTAAAGATCCACAGCGCAGCATTCCGCGGGCGATCCGTACCGCGGTGGTGCGCCTGGCGGTGTTCTTCATTGGGGCGATCGTGGTGATTGCGGCGATCGTACCCTTCTCCGAGGCGGGGACCGATGAGAGCCCATTTGTCACCGTGTTTGATGCCGCCGGGCTGCCTGGCGGAGCGGACATTATGAACTTCGTGATCATCACCGCCCTGCTTTCGGCCGGAAACTCGGGGCTCTATTCGTGCTCGCGGATGCTGCATTCCATGGGGCTCGCAGGTCAGGCGCCGAAGATCTTGTCCAAAACCAACCGCCGGGCGGTGCCGATGCTGGCGCTGAGCCTGTCAATACTCGGTGGCTTGGCCTCGTTACTCTCCAGCGTCATCGCGCCCGGCTCGCTGTTTCTGGCTCTCGTGTCCATTTCGGGGTTCGCAGTGGTGGCGGTCTGGATCGTCATCTGCGCCTCGCATCTTTCCTTCCGGCGCCACCATGTCCGGGTTTATGGAAATACCACCAGCTTGCCGTACCGGGCGCCGTGGTTCCCGGTCCTCCCCATTATTGCGCTCATCTTGCTCACGATCTCCCTGATCGGCGTCGGGTTCGACCCGGTGCAGCGCCCCGCGCTCTGGTTTGGTATTCCGTTCACGCTGGCCTGCCTGGGGTATTACCGTTGGCGTCACGGGCCGGGGGTGTTCAGCCCACAACGCGGCGCGCGAGAGTTGTCTCACGATACGGCGGGAACTTCGCGGGCAGGCTAGGAGTTAAGCAAGGCAAGACGGTAGCTATTGCGCCGTCGCCCGATCACTAGGAGGCCGCTTCGTGGCACTGTTCGACAAATTACTGCGCAAGGGCAAGCAGCTTGCCGGCGAGTACGTGCGTGAGCAACTGAACCAGCGCACCTCGCAGGGCGGCCAAAACAACCAAAATAACCAGTACAACCAAAACAACCAGGGCTACCGGCAGCCGCAGGCTCACGCTTCCGATGCCCGCCGCACCTCCGCCTCGCGCGAGGATCAGGCGGCGGTGGAGAAGTACCGCTACATGCTGCGCACCGCTCCGCCGCAGGATATGGAACGCGCTCACACCGAGGCCTTTGCCCGGCTAACTCCCCAGCAGCGCGAGCTGTTGCATGGCGAATTGTCCGCGCAATTGCCGGCCACCGAACGTCCGGCCACGCAGGACCCCCAGGATTTGGCGCGCGCGGCCACTCGCGCGGAGGTTTCCCAGCCCGGCTTCATGGAGCGGATCCTGGGCCAGGGTGGTTCAGGCCAGGGCAGCGCGGGTCGAAAATCGATGGGTTCAATGGCCGCCGGGGCTGCCGGGGGACTGGGAATCGGTCTGCTCGGTGGTGTGGCAGGCGCGTTCATCGGCACCGCGATCGCCGGCCCGCTGCTCGATGGCTTCGCCGGAATTGGCGAAGAATTCGGTTCGATGGCAGAGGGCCTCGGGGAGACCGTAGCGGGAGCCGGAGAGCAATTCTCGGCGGCCGGCGAGGGGTTCGCCGACCAAGCAGGCGGGACCTTTGGTGACTTCCTCGGCGGCGCCGGAGGAAACTTCGGCGGGGACTCACCCTTGAGCGACTTCGAGTTCTAAGCGCTTAAATGACTATCGCCCCGGGCCATTGTCCGGGGCGATAGTCGGTTAAACCTACTTCTTCAGGTGGTCAACCAACTGCGAAGCGATACCGGTGTAGCTACCCGGAGTGAGCTGCTGCAGTCGAGCCTCGGCGGCCGCCGACAGCCCCAGCTCGCCCACAAATTCCTTCAGGCGTACCGCATCCACGCGGTGTCCACGGGTCAGATCCTTCAGGCGTTCGTACGGGTTGTCCATGCCTTCGACGCCGGCGATGGCCTCGGCACGCATGACCATCTGAATGGCCTCGGCGAGCACCTCCCAGTTGTGGTCCAGATCGTCCGCGAGCACTGCCTCGGCAACATCCAAACGATCCAGGCCCTTGGCCACGTTGGAAATGGCAAGCACCGAGTGGCCGATGGCCGTACCGATGTTGCGCTGCGAGGAGGAGTCGGTCAGGTCGCGCTGCCAACGGCTGGTCACCAAGGTCGCGCCCAGGGTGTCGAGCAGGCCGTTGGAAATCTCCAGGTTCGCCTCGGCGTTCTCGAAGCGGATCGGGTTGACCTTGTGCGGCATGGTGGAGGAGCCGGTCGCACCTTCCACCGGGATCTGCGCGAAGTAGCCGATGGAAATGTAGCTCCACACGTCGGTGCACAGGTTGTGCAAGATTCGGTTGAAACGAGCAATATCAGCGTAAACTTCGGCCTGCCAGTCGTGGGATTCGATCTGGGTGGTCAGCGGGTTCCAGGTCAGACCAAGGTGCTCGACGAAGGACTTGGACACCTGCTGCCAATCGGCGCCTGGCACCGAGGCGTAGTGCGCCGCGTAGGTACCGGTGGCACCGTTGATTTTGCCTAAGTATTCGGTCTTTTCGATGCGGTCCAGCTGGCGGGTCAGGCGCCAAGCGAGAACCGCGAGCTCCTTGCCCAAGGTGGTGGGGGTGGCTGGCTGTCCGTGGGTGCGCGAGAGCATCGGCACTTCGCGGGACTCCTCGGCCATCGCCGTCAGTTGGGTAACCAACGCGCGTGCTGCCGGCAGCCACACCTGGGTCACGCCACCCTGCACACCCAGCGCGTAGGACAGGTTGTTGATGTCTTCACTGGTGCAACCGAAGTGAACCATCGGCTTAAGCTGGCCGATGCCGATCGCATCCAGACGGTTCGCGATGTAGTACTCGACGGCCTTCACATCGTGCACGGTGACGGCTTCGATCTCGGTAAGTTCCTTCACCGAGTCAGCGTCGAAGTCGGTGACGATCTTGCGCAGGGCAGCCTGCTGCTGGTCGGTAAACGGGGAGGTGCCTGGAAGTACGGAGTTTTCGGCCAGGTGGATCAGCCATTCGACTTCCACGTGGACACGATCGCGGTTCAGTGCCGCTTCGGAAAGGTAGTCAACCAACGGTGCCACCGCGCTGCGGTAGCGTCCGTCGAGGGCACCAAGTGCCAGGGGTTCATTAGCAAGGGAAGTGCGCGCAATCTCAGCCATGCTCATATTCTTTCATTACTCGGTGCACATCACATCTTTTACGGTCGACGATCTTTCCACAGCCCGCAGTGCAACCGGGGCGGCAGCGCAAAAAGAGCGCGAAGATGGAGGCATATTTTCACCGACTCCCCGGTGAAGAATGACCGCTGGGAGAAAATCATGATGTTTCAGGCGACCCTAGATTCGGTGGCCTTCCAGTTGGATGATGCCCAGTCAACGACCCGCTTCGCGATCGAACAGCTATCTTCAATAAACTCTCTGACTTGGAGGTCTATGGCTGGTAAGGCCTTCGCCTCGGAGGTGAGCCAACTCAGCGACAGGCTCATTGCGCTGACCAAAGCGTTGGGTGAAGCTGAATCGTACCTGTCGTTGGCTATTCGTGAAATGAATGCGTTGGAGGCACAAATCCTTGACCAGCGAATGGCCTCCTAGCCATGGGGTATGACGTCAATTACAACTCCTTGGATTACGCCCAATCACGTCAAATTTGTCAACAAGTATATGGACAACTTCAAGATGTTCAGGCACAACTGCTCAGGGCTTCGGTACGCGCCCAAGAATGCCAACGACAATCACAAAGCCAATGCCTAGCTAATGGGATAGCGAACCATGGGTATGCGGTCGGAGTTCTGGCGGATAAATTGCGCACCGGGTATCACCACGCCACCGAGGCGGTGCTCGATGCGCGTCGGCTGGAAGAGAAAGTTTCCGCCGCGATCGAGAATTATGTCAGGGCCGAAACCCGGATCGAAAATTCAATTCTGGTTTCCGGCAAATGGCAGATTCTGGTGGACCTATGGAACAACACGCGTCATAACGATTCACGTCCGCCCACCCAAGACATGGAAAATATTCTCAAACTTTTTGTCTTGCTTTCCTCTCCTCGTGACCGTTTTGGCTTTGCCCGACCACAACCAGAGATGATGCATGAAACTACGCAGAACCTCGCAGAGTTCATCAAGATCTGGGGGCCATTTCGTAACAAAGAGTTGAAGCTGAGCGAATCGGACCCGGTAGAGAAATTTGAGTCCGATGGAACGGTCAATACGTTCTACAAGCTGCATCAGGTCCTCAACGATGCAGGCCCCGAAGAGGACGGGAAGATTCTGATTGCAGAGGCAGAGAAGGACGGAAAGAACGTCCACCTGGTGATTCTTCCCGGAACTCAGCCGGACTCAGACGGGCAGAACCCCTTTGACACGTATGGAATTATCGACGGATTTGGTTTGGATTCGGAAAACTTTGCGGGGCCGATTGCTGAAGCACTTGAAATTAGTGGAGCGCAGGACGGCGACGAGGTGATTCTTAGTGGATATTCGCAAGGTGGGATACACATCGCGAACCTGATGAAGAACAAGTTCCTGCGCAAAAAGTTCAAAATGAAAAAGATGCTGACCTTTGGCTCGCCCATTGGGCACATCGATCTTCCCGAAGATATCCGCAGCCTATCCCTTGAGGATTCCAAAGACATGGTTCCTGGGACCGATGGTACGGAGAATACGCGGAAGAAAGATCAAATCACGGTGAAATTTGACGGTCCACGGAATGAAGATCAACTCGATGACGGGCTTTTCGGCAAGCCCCACGATTTAGATAATTATGGGGATCACTTAAAAGAGATGGTCGAGAATCCGGTTCCAGATTTGCAGGATAATTTGCGGGAATTCGCAATCCCCCCGGGACCACTGACCTATCGGAAGTTCAAGATCGAACGCAAAGAACGCCCCAAGAATACGAAGCACGAAGAATGGGAAGCAGAAAAATATCGGATGGGGCGGTAGTCCCGAATACGCACTCGTACATTGTTTGCCCCACCCCGAGCCATTCGGGCGTGGGTTTTGTCTTGTCCATCAGGCCGGGCAATTCAGAGTTTTGCCTCGACGCTGAAGAATCACGGCACGATAGCGTGCCGTTGCATCATCTAATGGTGACTACTTGTCGCGAAGCGCTGACACACAATTGTCTGCAAGACCGCTGCCATTGTCCTTGCCCTGGCGGGTACCGGATGGACTTACTCCTGCGCTCATCAGAACAGTAAGAGTGCAGAGTAACTTTGCGCATTCAGGGAGCTGGATCTAACCCGTTGTTTGCATGGCTTTGGACGTCGAAAGTCGTTACAGACAATGCATGCGACAATGTGGAAGATGTCGCCGATTTGACGAAGAAATTGGGCAGTAAAGAGCCAGTAGTAATCCTCAACAAGCCTGACGAGGATTGCTACTGGCGGTGAGTGGATAGGTATCTGTGTGGGGTGTGGTCGGACGTTCTTGTTAACAGTAGAACGCTGCCCCGATCGGGAGTCAGTCCCAGTAAGTATTACGCCGCGGCTTTTGCAACGGGTCAATATGCTTCGGCAAAATCACGTGCGGCAACCCATCAATCATCACGACCTTGATCCGACCCGAATCAGCATCCATATGCGCACCCCGGCACAGACCCGCCAAATTGATGAGCTTCGTTTCGCCGCCCATCCACCACGGATCAACATGGTGAAACTCAATCTTCTCCGGCGGCTCAGTACAACCAGGCACAACACACCCATGATCACGAGCCAACACCGCGCGCTTGAGCCTCTCCGGAACCAACCGTTGGGCTCGACCATAGTCAAGCAACTCACTCTTCGAGTTAAAGATTGCCGGGATAATATCGGCTTCGCACAACAACCGTCTGAGATCCCCGGGCGGGAGATTCACCCCGTGAGCAGTGCGCGCATCACCAGAAGCGAGATCCTGCAAATCTTCGAGCTTCAAATGCACCAGAACCTCAGGTCTAATCCGTTGGCTGCCACCTCCACCGGTCGGAACCATGGTGAGGATATCCATCAACGCATTCAACGCTCGTTCAGGGGCCGTCGCCGGGACCTCGGTGGTTTCTGGTTCCCAGATCGCTTCCTCCAATGCCCCTTCGGGTAAGAAGTCCAAGATGCTAGGTTCTGCTGGGATCGGCTGTGCGGCTGCTTCGTCTAGTGTTTCTGATTCTGGGTCGGTGGTTGGTTCGTCAACGGCAGGTGCAGCTTCAGCGGATTCAGTACCGGTATCCGACTCGTTAACCGTGCCAGCCTGTGGCGGACGGTTGACCCGAGCCTGCGCCCCGGCACGGGTGCGCCCGTTAGCTGCATGAGCGGCCAACGAATCAAAGTACTCACCTTCCACCGTGGTGACCCGCAAGAGAAACTCGCGGGTGAACTCGTTCTTAATCGGTAACGGGAAGAATCCCCGACGCAGCGAGGAGGATGTTGCAGTACCTGCAGTAGTACTCGCGGTAGTGATCAGTTCTTTGACCTGTTTGTTCGTTTCAGCAACACTCTGCCCGCCGGTAAGCAGGGTGGCTGCGTGTTCTTCCACCGGGCGGCCATCTGCATGAAACAACGTCGGCTCGGTACGGATCCCCTCAAAGGTCTGGTCCTTAGGTTCACGCTTAGCCAGTTTCTGACTGATCTCCCGCACCACCGCCGGATGCAACGCCGGGGATTGTTCCGTGTCTGGGGTGGTAAATAGTGTGGCTAAGTGTTCAAAGCGCGGTGGGAGCTGGTTACCTGCCATATCCCGGCGGCTGATCAGATCGCTGGCGTCGCCGATGAGTTTGCTCGCTTCACCAAAAGGAATATGAGTCCAGGAAGCTAAGAGTGCGGCAGGGGTTTGGAAGCTTGCTTTACCAGCGCAGCGGTGAGGCAAGCGGGTGGTGTCTGGGGCGGTGGTGCGTAGTGTGTCGAGTTCTGTTTCGTGAAGGGTGTGGGCGTTGGTGGCTGCGAGTCGGTCAGCACCGGTGACACGGATACGTGCTGCTTCGTCTTCGAGCTGTTGGCCGGTGGTGGCTAATTCTAGGGCGAGGCGGGGATCGGTGGTCTCTGCCAGATGTAGGCGTAGGAAGGTGAACAGTGCGGTGCCGGTGGTGGCCAGTTTGCGCAGGGTTTCGCCCGTGAGGTTTTCTGGCTCACTGGTGGCTGCGGTGAGCTCGGTGAGCGTCGTATGCAGTTCGGTGAGGCTAACCCCGGCGGTGGTGTTCATGTCATCGAGTATGAACGGGATCCTGCGCCGTGGGTGGTCAAATTGAAAGTTGTGGAAAACTCGCCAGGTGAGTATTTTTGGTGCCAGTGAGATGCCGAACTATTTCACCGTCCAACGGACATCGGTGTAACCGAGGGGCTAGCGTTTTTCCTTGCCAACAAATACGCCGAGGACCGCGGAAATGATCGAGATGATGATGGTGCCAGCGATGGCGTCCCACCAAAATTTATCGATACTTAGTCCGACCGGGGTGAATTGTGTCAGCCAGCTGGTGAGCAAGAGCATCAAGGCGTTGACGATCACGGTGAACAGGCCCAAGGTCAGGCAGGTGATGGGCAGCGTGAAG
Source organism: Glutamicibacter sp. BW77 (assembly GCF_002332285.1). Classification (NCBI taxonomy): domain Bacteria; kingdom Bacillati; phylum Actinomycetota; class Actinomycetes; order Micrococcales; family Micrococcaceae; genus Glutamicibacter; species Glutamicibacter sp. BW77. Next base: position 22,443 of record NZ_NRGT01000047.1, read on the forward strand.
AACGCGACGATCGGACGCACTAAGGCGTTGATCAGACCGAAGATCAGGCCAATGATCAGGTAGGCAATGACGGAGCCCATCAGGTCATCGCTCATCGCCGAGATATGAAGGCCGGGGACAACCCACACGGCCGCGGCAAGCGCGAGGGCGTTGATAATGACTCGAATCAAAAAACTCATAAGCCAACTTTGTCATAGAAGACTGGATGATCGGTGGAAAAGGAATCTGCCGATTGCGCCGCCGGGCACTAGGCTTGAGCTATGAGTGAGAACCCTGTAATCCAAGATCTGGTGCAACCTCGTTCCATCGTTGCGCGCTTGCCTAAGTACGCCGCCGGCAAACCACCGGTAGCGGTCGAAGGGCTTGAATCATTCAAGCTTTCGTCGAATGAGATTCCTTTTGGCCCAATTGATGAGGTGCGTCAGGCGGTCTTGGCGCAGGATGCGCTGAACCGCTACCCCGATAGCCTGTCGACGAAGCTGCGCACGAGCCTGAGCGAGTATCTTGACGTGCCGGCCGAAGATATCGTCACCGGTGCAGGTTCTCTTGGCGCGCTGACTCAGATTTTGACCACCTTCGCGGGGCAGAACGAGGACGGAATTCAGGATGAGGTCATCTACGCGTGGCGCTCATTTGAGGCCTACCCGATCTTGGTGCAAAGTGCTGGGGCGTTGCCGGTGGAAATTCCGGTCTTGTCCGATGGTCGTCACGATCTGGAATCGATGATCGCGGCCGTTAACGAAAACACCTCGGTGATTTTGTTGTGCACTCCGAACAATCCCACCGGACCAATTCTGACGCAGGCAGAGGTTGATGACTTCATCGCTCGCGTGCCACGCAACGTGTTGATTGTTTTAGATGAGGCCTACATCGAGTTTGTCCGCGATGCGCATTCCGTGGACGGTGTGAACACCTACCTTGAGAACCCTAACGTGGTGTTGTTGCGCACGTTCTCTAAGGCGCACGGCTTGGCTAACCTTCGCGTTGGCTATAGCGTTGCACACCCGGAGATCACCGATAATATTCGCGTGGTGGCGACTCCGTTTGCTGTTTCTTCGGTAGCTGAAGATGCCGCCGTTGCCTCGTTGGCAAACATCGATAAGGTGCTTGAACGTGTTGAGACTCTAGTTCAAGAGCGTGAGCGTGTGGTGACGGCTTTGCGAGCGCTGGGTTGGGTATTCCCGCAAACCCAGGCGAACTTCATCTGGTTGCCGTTGGGTGAAAACACCCAAGAGTTTGTGCAGCGTGCCCAGGCGCGGGCGTTGTCGGTTCGTGGGTTTGGCGCCGAAGGCGTGCGGGTCTCGATCGCGGAGGTTGAAGCGAATGATCGTTTCATCGAATTGTGCAAGAATTCTGAGGATTTAAAGCTCGGCTGACGTGCTTCTAATTCTCGCGTTTTAGAGGCCGAAAGATATAGGCTGTTTAGTAGTTAAGCCGCTATATGTCCCATAGGGAATGTATTCCTGAAGGGGCATATGAATGATTGAAGGATGTTTTATGTCGCGTGCCGCGAATGAGGCGACGGACCAGGGTCTAGTGCAGATTCTGACTCCGGAAGGCCAGCGTCTTCCCAACCAAATGTACGATGCGTATTTGGGTGACGTTGACGACGACATGTTGCGTGGTTTTTACCGCGATATGGCGTTGACTCGCCGATTCGACCAAGAGGCTACGGCCCTGCAGCGCCAGGGGCAGCTGTGCCTCTGGGTCCCGTTGCGTGGGCAAGAAGCGGCGCAGATCGGTTCGGGTCGAGCCACCCGTCCTAGCGATTACATCTTCCCGACCTACCGTGAACACGGTGTGGCACTGACCCGTAACGTCTCCTTCTCCGAGATGTTGCGGCTCTTCCGTGGAATCTCCGGTGGCGGCTGGGACCCTCGGGAAAACAACTTCCACATGTACACGATGGTGCTCGCGGCGCAGATGCCGCACGCATCGGGCTATGGAATGGCGATCAACCTTGACCAGCACGGCTGGGATGAAGCTAAACGTGCCGCCGAAGGTGATGCGGTGGTGGCCTACTTCGGTGACGGTTCCTCCACCGAGGGCGAAACCCACGAAGCGATGGTTTTCGCGAACTCCTTTAACGCTCCGGTGGTGTTCTTCTGCCAGAACAACCAGTGGGCCATCTCGGTACCTTTCGACGTGCAGTCGAAGGTGGATTTGGTTCACCGCGCGGCAGGTTATGGCATGCCAGGCATCCAGGTGGACGGTAACGACGTGCTCGCGGTGTTGGCAGCAACTCGCTGGGCGCTGGAGCATGCACGCAGCGGAAAAGGGCCGGTGCTCATCGAGGCGATGACCTATCGATTGGGTGCACACACCACCGCAGATGATCCAACCAAGTACCGAATGAGCGAAGATGAGCTCGCGTGGGCTCCGAAGGATCCGCTGATTCGGTTGGAAACGTATCTGCGTGAAAACAAGATTGTTGACGAAGCATTCTTTGCGCAGCTGTCTACCGACGGCGACGAGATGGCAGCAAAGGTCCGCAAGGACGCGATGGCTTTCCCTGTGCCACCGCTGGCTAAGTCCTTCGAGCAGGTGTACGCCGAGGCGCACCCGCTGATTCAGGAGGAGCTGGCTTGGCATTTGGAATACGAGGCCGGGTTTGCGGACGAATCAGGCGTGGGGGAGAAGTAAATTGACGACAACTATGACGCTTGCCAAGGCCATCACCGCCGGCCTGGATAAGATACTCGAATCCAATGACCGCGCGATCCTCATGGGTGAAGATATTGGCCGCCTCGGTGGCGTGTATCGCATTACCGACGGGCTGATCGACAAATACGGTGCCCACCGGGTCATCGATTCCCCACTGGGTGAGGCCGGGATCGTCGGCGGCGCGGTAGGTATGGCGTTGCGCGGGATCAGCCCGCTGGTGGAAATCCAGTTTGACGGTTTTGTGTTCCCCGCCTTCAGCCAGATCACCACGCAGCTGGCCAAAATGCATGCGCGTTCCGAGGGGCGGCTGACGGTCCCGGTGGTGATCCGCATCCCTTATGGTGGCGGTATCGGATCGATCGAACATCACTCCGAATCTCCTGAGGCGCTCTTTGTGCACACCGCCGGGCTGCGCGTGATCACCCCGTCCAACGCGCACGACGCGTACTGGATGATCCAGCAGGCCGCGGCCTGCCAGGACCCGGTGATTTATCTGGAACCCAAGCGCCGTTACTGGCTTAAGGGCGAGGTAGATACCGAAACTCCGGCGCTGGACGCGTTCAAGGCGCAGGTGGTTCGTCCCGGGGATGACGCGACCATCGTGGCCTACGGACCGCTGGTGCCGATCGCCCTGGCCGCTGCCGAGGCGGCGCGTGAAGATGGCCGCTCGGTAGAAGTGATCGACCTACGCTCGCTGTCACCCATTGATTTTGACACCATCACCGAGTCGGTGCAGAAGACCGGACGACTGATCGTGACCCATGAGGCGCCGACCTTTGGTGGGATCGGCGGGGAGATCGCCGCACGAATCACCGAACGCGCCTTCCTCTCATTGGAGGCGCCGGTGCTGCGTGTGGGCGGATTCCATATGCCGTACCCGATCTCTAAGGTCGAATCCCAGTACCTGCCGGACATCGACAAGCTACTCGAAGCCCTCGACCGGTCCTTCGCCTACTAAGCGACGGATTCAAGGAGAAAAACATGACTGTCTTTAATCTTCCCGATGTGGGCGAGGGGCTGACCGAAGCCGATATCGCTTCATGGAAGGTCCAAGTAGGCGACACCGTTGAGGTCAACCAGATCTTTGTCGAAATTGAAACCGCGAAGTCGCTCGTTGAGCTGCCCTGCCCTTTCGCCGGGGTGGTCACCGAACTTCATGCAGCCGAGGGTGACACCGTGCTGGTTGACCAGCCGCTGATCACCATCAATGAGGAGGGTGACCCGGTGCTCCCCACCGGCGTGCCCGAACCGGTGCAGGTTGCCAACACCGAAACTCCGAACCATAGCGAGGAGCCTGGCCCGTTGGTTGGTTCCGGCCCGGCCGCGGATTCGGCGGTGCGCCGCGCGCGGGCCAGCCGTCCAACACCGTCGGTCGGTGCCGCACGTCCCAGCGCGGCAAACAAGGCTGGCGCCAGTGCTGCTGGTCTAGCCGATACTATTTCTCGTCGTGCCCAGGGATTGGGGCAGGCGGTGGCCCGCGAGGTGGATCGTCGCAAGCCTGCGATGGCGAACTTTATGGACCGCGTGCTGGCTAAACCGCCGGTGCGCCGGTTGGCCAAAGACCTCGGCGTAGACATCAACGAGGTCATCGGCACCGGGGTGCAAGGTGAGGTGACCCGCGAAGACGTCAACAGTTACCAGGGGCAGCGCGAAGCCGAACGCGATGCGGCACCGACCTACTGGGGCCATGGTGCCCAAGGTGGCGCACTGATCGAACGTTCGCAGGTTCGTGGGGTTCGCAAGGCCACCGCGAAGGCGATGGTTGCGTCGGCGTTTAGCGCTCCGCACGTGTCGATCTTCGTCGACGTGGATGCTAGCCGCACCATGGAGTACGTGGCGCGGCTGAAGAAGTCCCGCGATTTTGAGGGAATTAAGGTTTCCCCGTTGCTGGTTTTGGCGCGCGCGGTTATTTGGGCTGCGGCGCGTAACCCGTCGGTGAACGCCTCCTGGGTGGAGACCGAATCCGGCGCGGAGATCCACCAGAAGCACTTCATGAATCTGGGTATTGCGGCAGCCACCCCGCGCGGGTTGCTGGTGCCGAATATCAAGAACGCCCACACGCTGAATATGCGCGAGCTGGCGATTGCACTCAACGACTTGGCGATGACCGCCCGGGCCGGTAAGACCAGCCCGGAGGATATGCGCGAAGGCACGTTGAGCATCACCAATATCGGGGTGTTGGGCATCGACACCGGAACGCCGATCCTCAACCCCGGCGAGGTTGCGATCGTCGCCTTCGGCACGATCAAGCAGAAGCCATGGGTGGTCGACGGCGAGGTAGTGCCACGCTGGATCACCACGCTGGGCGGCTCCTTTGATCACCGGGTGGTGGACGGGGATCTGTCCGCACGGTTCATGGCCGATGTCGCCTCGATCATGGAAGAACCTGCGTTGTTGCTTGACTAGAACCACGAATTAACCCGTCCGGTGGGTGCCCGCAAGGCATGCATCGGGCGGGTTTTTTCATTCCCGGTTACTCAAAGTATTGTTGATATACTCGCAGGACTATGATTCGACCGCTTGTTTCAGCCGCTTTCGCGCTAGTGCTGACGTTTTTCATGTCGCCATTGAACGCGCCCGTGGCGCAGCCAGCGCCGGCGCCGGTGTATCCCACCACCGAGTCCAGCGCCCCGGCTAAAGACAATGAGTCGGTGCTGATCCCGTTGATTAGCGCGCATGAGGACAACTTTTATCTGGCGGTCAGCGACGCGGCCCAAGCTTCGGTCGATCAGCAGGGAATCGTTGATCAGGTGCGCGAATCGATGGGAGCTACCCACGCAAAGATCCTGGTGGGGGTGGATAAAAAACCCAATAATCTCAAGGGCGCCGCGCAGTTAGTGCGCGGCCTGCTGCTCTTTGGTGACAGCGACGCGTTGAGCGATGACTGGTTGGAACACGGCAAAGATCGCGGTTACGTCGGCAAAGGGTGGATCGTGGTGGGAGTGATGCTTCCCGAACGCGCCGGTGCACCCACCGAAGTTTTTGTGGATCCGGGCCGAAATGTCAGGGCCAAGGCCGAGGGCGCGACCGAGCGTATTCACCGCGCGGGCCAACAATATTTTGATTCCCAAAAGTACACCCAGGGGATCATCGAGGTGAGCAAGGCGAGCGCAACGCAGTTGCAGGCACCCAAAAAAGCTATGTTCCGCAGCTGGCAAGGTGTGGGAATACTTGCACTGCTAGTGCTGGGCGGGGTGTTGGTAGTTTTCATCATGCACCGGCGCAAGGTGCGCGCCAAGGCGGCGAACAAGCGTGCCCAGCGTGGAGCGCAGCTCGTCGATTTACTTCGACATCGCGCCTTCCGGTTGGAAAAATATCGTGCACCACTGCCTGCGGGCGAGCCAAATGGGCCTACCAGACGGGCCAGTGAATCCATCAACGCGGTGATACCTGCGCTGAACGCGCGTGCCTTATTACTTGCGCAGAACTATCAGGACGGCGGCCCGCTGAGCGTCGAAGAGCTAGCGCGGATGGAAGCTAGCCTCGCCGATCAGGAGTTGCTGATCGCCGCCACGAAGGCGCTAAACACGCTCCTTGAGGCAAAACGCGGGCAGAGCGCCGATTGGAAAGCCATCGTGCTTACCCACCGGGAACGGCTCGAAGACACCGCGCAGTTCCTCAACTTAGACTCCGTGGGTCAGCTTCACTGCCTGCCGCAATTGCGGACCATGATTATCGAACACACCAACCGGTTAGACGAGATCCAGCACTGGGTGCAGGCCGATGCGTCCCGTCAGCAAAGCCCGGTGCAGGTTTTAGACCAGCTCTGGCAAATGCGTGCCGAACTGCAGCAAAACCATAGCGCCGCCCTCACTCAGGCGCGCGAGGCACGGCTAGAAGTAGTTGGTTCGCTCCGTCAGCGAATGGATGCGCACGGCGCTCGGCAGGTATTTACAGATCCCTTGACTAGCCTGGACGTCGCGCTGGTGCGGGCGCAGATGCTCAAGAGTGAAAACCGGCAGGTCAGTTCATGAGCCGGCGGGGGTTATACGATTCACGGGGCCGCAGGCTGCACAGGCCACGGTCCTGGGCAGCGCTCGGCGCGCTGCTGATGGCGCTGGTGACCACCCTGGTGGCGGTGCAAGGCTACCAATCGATCCCCGACGAGCCACGCTTTGAGGTGGCGATCGTGGTTGAGGGTACCCCGGAGTGGAACATTAGCCAGGCCACGGTCGACGCGGCGCTAAGTGAACCGATCAAAACACATCGGCCGCTGCGACTGATAGTTACCGACCGGCACCTGAGTGGTGATGAGCTGCTGCGCGGACAGGTGCCCACTGGCCAGGTGTTGCTCTCCACGCAGCTGGAGAATCTAAAGACCGAAAATAGCACCGTGCAGCAGCGGTTTACCGGGGCCGCGCTGAACTCGCAGCTGGTGGACGGACGCGATGAATATACCGATGCCCGTTTTGAAATTAGCGGGGCCTTCCGCGACAACCTGGGCTTAGGGCACGGCCCGCAGGCGGTGGTGGCGGCCGCCGAGCGCGCCGCGATCGTGCTCTCCGCACAAGGGGTACAAAACCCGGCCTACTGGTTTGGTGCGATTGGCCTCTGCGCGATGCTGACCGCCGCGCTGCTCTCTGTTGCGCTGCGCTACCGTTCGCGGTGGGGGTCGCGGCATCGCCGGCTGACTGCCGCGCAACGCAAACTGGCCCGGGTGCTACTGGACCTCGAAGCCTTGGAGACGACCTATGCAGCAGCACCGGCTGCTTCACGCCCGGCGGGGTTCAGCAAAAACTGGGAGGAGCTGCAAAGCCTGTCCCTGCAGGCGGCGCGCAGCGAAGACCCGCTGGTCACCTCGCTGTTTACCAAAAAAGAGGCGCTCGGTACACGCACAGGTGCCCAGCTGGCCACCTTCGAGGCGAGCACTCGCACGCTGACTCAGCTCGCCGACGCGTTGCTGGGAGCCGGGTCGGTGCATGCAAACCTTGCCGGGACCGGTTCCACCTTTGACCAATTGAGCCGGCCGATCAACGATGCGGCAACCGCCTTGCTGATTCGCCTAGAGCAGGCCCCGGGAAAAATGATTTCCGGTAGCGATGTGCGCAGGCTGCGTGATGACCTGGGCGAATTGCTGCAGGCCTCGGCCTTAGAGGTCGATAGTTCGCAGGCAGTTGACCGCTGGCGCAAGGCCGAAAAGCAGCTGGCCACACACGGTAAAGCGTTGACGCACAGCCTGCGCCGCTACCCGCGCGGGAAAATCCCCGCCGTGGCGCAGGTTCCCGCACAGCATCTGCAGTTGCGGGAGAGTTTGGGCCTACAAACCGCTGAGCAGTCCAGCGCCCTGTACCAGTTGGGGCTAGCCAACGCGCTGGTCCGTGCCACCTTAGGCGATACGCTCGCCTCCGATACTCGGGTGGCGCCGCAGCCGCACGCTCTGCCTGTCGCCAGCAAAACTTCTCGCGGCCACGCCTCTCATTCACCTGGCATAGATGAACCTGCCCCGCGACGTCGTGGGCTACGCATAACCGGGGCCGTCGTGACGCTCATTGCCGCGATGATCGTCGCCGGGCTGAGCGTGAGCACGTTGACCGCCAAACCCGAAGTTTCACGCAGCGGTAGCGGTCAGGGGGTCAGCTTCGAGGTGGATGATCCGGCCAAGCTGCTCGATGAAGATGAGGTCCTACGTTATATGGACACCGATTTTCAGACCGACACCAGCTTTACCCTGGCCGTACGTGATGCCGAAAGCTACCTGGATTTCCTTCCGCTTGAAGCGGGACGAAGCTTCCATCAGGTGCGTCCGCGCAGTATTTTGGAAGCCAAATGGCGGCTGAAAAGCGAATTTAAGGACAAGGTAAATCCGCTCACCGGGGAGCTACGCGAGGGCGAGGTGATCGTCCCGGTGCTACTGGCCGACGATGAGCGAACCGTCGTGCCCGGGGTGATCTCCGCGCAGCTGCAACGCGGCGACTACGGGTGGGGGCGGCTGGTCGCCTGGGAGCACGGGTCGATTAGCGAGTCCAAGTACCTGGAGATGGAAGTGGCCGGGGCCTTAGACGACTACAACAACGCACTAGCGCGCAATGGCTATGAGCCGGTCAATTTTTCTGCCACGTCGCTATTCTGGATGCTCACGTTCCTGTTCTGCTTGACCGTGCTCAACCTGGTACTGGTGGTGCGTTACCTACTTTCGACGGCCACCAGGCTGGGCCGGTTCGGGCGTGGCGCACGGAGCCTGGCGCAGGCGAAGCGTCAGCTTGAAGCGTTGCTGCTCGGGTTGGAGGATTCGCAGATTAACGCGGTGGCGGTGCTCGGTGCAGATACTCACGGGCGCGCCGATGAGGCGGGGCAGCGGCTCTTTGAGCGTGCGTTGGTGATGGCCTGGCATGAGGCGCAAGAACTCTCACAACTGCCCTTGGGTGAGCGGTTGGGGCAGTCCTTTGCCCGCAGGGTGGCGCACCTTGAGCGTTTGGTGGCGCGCCTGGGCGAACGCGATCAAGATGTCACTCGTCGTGCCAATGACCTAGTGGCGGCCACGCGTGGGGCCGGCGGCGACGAACCGGCGTCGGTATTACTGCCTAGCTAGTAGGCTCCCACGTCGACGGCGGTCCGCATCCCCTAGTGAGTAGGGTAATGCTGACCGCCGTCGGCGTGTGATGCGGTCTTTAGCCCAGCACCTCGGGCAGTTCACCTGGCTCGTTGCCCAGCACATGCTGGGAGAGGAACTCGAAGACCACCTGGTACCAGATCTTCGCGTGCTGCGGGCTGAGGATCCAATGGTTCTCGTCGGGGAAGTAGAGGAACCGGTGATCGGTGGTGCCATCGGGCGCCTGCGGCAGACCGGAATCGGCCAGCAACTGGTACCAGAGCTTGAGCCCCTCGCTAATCGGCACGCGGTAATCCTTATCCCCGTGGATGACCAGCATCGGGGTGACGATCTGCGCCACGTGGTGATGCGGGGAATTAGTGTGGATCATTTCCGGACTCATTTCCCGGGTCCAGTAGAACGAGGCATCGGTGGACTTGTCAAAACCATCCAGCGCCCACAGGCTCGCATGAGTCACGATTGCCTTAAAGCGGTCGGTATGTCCGGCGATCCAATTGGCCATATAACCGCCGAAGGAGCCGCCCATGGCCGCGGTGCGGGTCTGATCGATGTCCGCGCGCGCCTCGGCGGCATCGGTGATCGCCAGCAGGTCGGTGTACGGCTCTGCACCCCACCGGCCCCAACCGCGTTGGATAAATTCTTGTCCGTATCCGGTGGACAGGGCCGGGTCGGGCAAGAGCACCGCGTAGCCTTGCGCGACCGCCAACCAGGGGCTCCAACGCCAGCTCCAGGCATTCCACGAACCCAGTGGTCCACCGTGGATCCAGAGTAACAGTGGTGCCTGGTTGGCGGGGGATGCGCCGTGCGGTAGCGCCAGCCAGGCGCGGATCGTGCTGCCGTCTTCTACGGTGGTGCTCACCTCGGTCAGGGTGCCGGGCAGCGCTGGTTGCTCGGCCGGGGAGAGCAACTCGGTCAACGCAGCGTACTGACCCGATTCCAGCTCAGCTAGGTGGGTGAGTTCGATAGACACCGGCTGTGTGGGGTACTCGTAGCTGGAGCGTAGCGCGTAGGCGGTGCGAGAATCCGGGCTGATCAGCACGTTGCTGTAGGCGCCAGCCGCGGTGAGCCGGGTGATCTTGTCGCTGTCGAGGGAGAGGTGGAAGATTGGGCCGTGGCCGGTTTCATCCGCGGTCAGTAGCAGCGAGTGGCCGTTGGGGAACCACGTAATATCGTTGGTCCAGCGATCCCAGCCGACGGCGATCTGATGGGTATCGCCGCTGGAGAGTTCCATGAGCCACAGGGTCATTGCTCCGGCACGCTGTGGGGTGGAGCGGGTCCATCGGGCGTAGATGAGTTTGCTGGAATCCGGGCTGATTTTCCCGACCGTGTATTCGTAGGTTTCATCGGGTTCGAGCAACATTTCTTGCGCACCGCTGTGCAGATCTAAGCGCATCAGGCCCGTGGCAAGGGAGCCGCGGCCCTCGGGAACGAGCCATTCGGTGATCAAAAATTCGCCGTTGTCCGCGGCGGTGAAGGCGGTATCTGTCTGTTGCACGCCGCTGCTGGGGGTCAGATCCTTGAGCGTCGCACAATCAGCATCCGCATCATGCTGAAGGGCTGCGGTATAAAAGTGCGGGGTTTGTGGTCCTAAATCCGCGTCCCAATAACGCACCGGGTAGCCGGTGTGGAGGATGGCTGAGATCTTTTTGGTTTTGCGCTCCTGAAGAATTTTCGCTTCGTGCTCCAGGTCGGTGGCACGCGGCATTCCGGGAGCGCAGACCAGCACGCGCTGTGGGTTGCGGGGAAAGGTGGTCACCGACTCAATTCCCGCCGGGTGGGTGAGGATCGATCGGGCTTCTCCTCCGGCGGAAGGTAAACGCCAGGCTTCGGGTTTAGCATCCTCCCCGGTGCCGCGTTTGGCTAGGAACAAGAGGTCGCCGTCCGCGCTGAAGTTCGGCTGTGATTCGCCGTTTTCTCCGAAGGTCAGGCGCCGGGCAGGTGTTTTTCCCTGCGGGTCCAGCTGCCACAGGGCGGAGGTGTATTTGGTTTGATCACTGCTGAGGGTGCTTAGTGTGGTGACAAGTTTGGTGCCATCGGGGGACAGAGCTAGGCCCGCTACCCGCGGGAGGTCGATGTACTCATCGAGATTGTGAAATGGTTGCTTGGCATATGTCATAGCTCACATCTTTCCACTAATGCGTGGCACGCACTAGTGCGCCGAGCAGCTCGGCTTTAACGGGGTGTCAAGAAAAATGCCAAATTTGCGACCAAGATTTAATGCTAACGATATTGGAATAGGCTGACCGATGAGGGATCGTAGCTTAGAAGAACGGTCACCCTGTGGCTCACGCTGAGGAGAGAAAAATGAAACAACGTCCACACCGCGTTCGACTGCTCTGCTTAACGGCCGCCTCTGCGCTGCTGTTTTCTGCGTGTTCGACCGCCGATCCGGCACCGGATTCGGGCAGCAGCGAACAACCGCAAAGCCCACAAGGCTCGGCCAGCTCGCCGGCTCCGAGTACCGAGGCCGAGACAACTGCCGCAACTACCGGGTCGCCGTCGGCTAGTGCACAACCTTCGAAGGATATCTCGGCGCAGCTGACGGTGAGCAAAGAAGTGATGGGCATCGGTTTTAAACTTCCCGAACATTGGTCCGTGGCCGGTGATGACTGCCAGGGCGAATGCACCGAGTATGACAACTGGGAGGTGAAGGATCGGCGCGGGGAGCACGTGCTGACGCTGATTCCGAATACCGCCACCTCCCCGGATGGGGATACGAACCTGTATGAACGCGAGGTGCTGGTGCAGAAACCTGTCCCGCAGCTGAAAACACCGACCAGCCTGCTAGCAGAATTCTGGACCGGGACCAGCCAGGAAGATGGCGAGAAGGAAACCGGGTTCTCGTTGGCGCTGATCGATGACCAGGTGCTTGCCGATCGTACCGAAATGCCGGATCTGGAGTACTTTAAGATCGGCGACTCCCAGGCCCCGATGTTCTGGGTGGACGACGAGTACATGGAGGATCAGGGGATCGGCGATGACCCCACCCGGGAAGGGGTGGACACTTTCCTTGCCAGCGACGAGTACCAGACGGTGGAGGCGATCCTGCTCAGCGTGCGCCATGCGGCTAGCTAGCCAAGAAGCCCCGCCAGAAGCTGAAAATATCCGGCGGGAGCCGAAGCTCCCGCCGGATAGCCCTGCGGATTTTCCGGTTTCTACACCGAGGCCTTGTCATTGCCCGAACCATCGGTGCGGTGGTGCTGCACGGCCAGACGGGCATCGGCCAGCTCGTTGATCCGCTTCCGGCTGGCATACCAGCCAAGAATCAGCAGCGGGATGATGATGACCAGCGAGGCGATCGTCCAGGTGCCTACCGGATTATCGAAGGCCATCAGCACCAGCACGGCGGCCAGGAAGGCCAGCGTCACCCACCCGGAGATCGGGGCCAGCGGCATCCGGAAGCTGGGCCGGGCCAGGGTGCCGCGGCGTGCGGCCTTCACCAGCGCCATCTGGCACAGCACGATCATGCCCCACGAGGCGATGATGCCCACGGCGGCGAAGTTCAACACGATTTCAAAGGCCGCGGCCGGAACAAAGGCGTTGAGCACCACGCCGAGCACCGCCACCGCGGCGGTAATCAGGATGCCGCCGTAAGGCACCCCGGAGGCGTTCATGCGTCCGGCGAAGCGCGGGGCCGAGCCGTTCAGCGACATCGAACGCAAAATGCGCCCGGTGGAATACAGTCCGGCGTTCAGCGAGGACAGCGCAGCGGTGAGCACCACCAGGTTCATCACCACGTCCATGCCCTGGACGCCGATGGAGCCGAAGAAGGTCACGAACGGGGACTCGCCGGCCTTGTACGCGGTGTAGGGCAGCAGCAGCGAGAGCAGCACCAGCGAGCCGACGTAGAACACCGCAATGCGGATGATGACGGTATTAATCGCCTTCGGCATGACCTTTTCGGGGTTTTCCGTCTCACCGGCCGCGGTGCCGATCAGCTCGATCGAGGCGTAGGAGAAGACCACGCCCTGCATCAGCACCAGGACCGGCAGCAGTCCATTGGGCAGCAGACCGCCGTTGGAGCTGAGCAGCGAGAGGCCCACCTCGTGCCCGTCGATCGGGGTCCCGAAGATGACAAAGTAACAGCCGACGATCAAGAAGCCCACCAGCGCGACCACCTTGATCAGCGCAAACCAGAACTCCATCTCGCCGAAGGCCTTAACCGAGACCAGGTTCATGCCCAGCACCAACGCCAGCGCCGCGAGCGCCCAGAGCCACTGCGGAACGCTGCCAATCCATGCCACATATTTGCCGAAGAACGCCATGTACAGCGCCACCGCGGTGATGTCCACGATCGAGGTCATCACCCAGTTCAGCCAGTACAACCAGCCGGTGGCGAACGCGGCCTTCTCCCCGTAGAACTCACGGGCGTAGGAGACGAACGAGCCCGAGGACGGGCGGTGCATGACCAGTTCGCCCAGGGCGCGCAAGATCAGGAATGCGAAAAATCCGCAGACCGCGTAGCTGATGACAATACCTGGGCCGGCGGCCGACAGACGCCCGCCGGCGCCCATGAACAGGCCAGTGCCGATGGCGCCGCCAATGGCGATCATCTGCATCTGGCGGGAGGAAAGTCCCTTGTGGTAGTCCCCGTCGCCGGCGGTCAGGCCGGCATCTGGGACGTGCGCAGCGGTGGCGCGGGTGGTGGAATGCTCCATCGTAAACCTTAACTATTAGTCGGAGAGATTTGCCAGGCGTTCTGGCTTGAGCAGTTCGTTCAGATCTTCTGCCGAGAGCAGTCCGCGCTCTAGGACCAGCTCGGCGACCCCGCGTCCCGAATGCAACGCTTCCAATGCGATCGAGGTGGAGGCGGAGTAGCCTAGGCGTGGGTTCAGCGCGGTGACCAGGCCGATGGAGTTCTCCACCGCGCGGCGCAACTCGTCTTCGTCGACGGTGATGCCGTCGATGCAGCGGCTTGCCAGGGTGAGGCAGCCGTTGGTCAGGTGCTTGAGCGATAGCCCAATGGAATGTGCGATGACCGGCTCAAAGGCGTTGAGCTGAAGCTGGCCACCCTCGGCGGCCATGGTCACCGTCATGTCGTAACCGACCACCTGGTAGGCGATCTGGTTAACCACCTCCGGGATCACCGGGTTGACCTTGCCCGGCATAATCGAGGAGCCGGACTGCACGGCAGGCAGCTGCAGGTCGTTGAGTCCCGCACGGGGGCCGGAGGAGAGCAGACGCAGATCGTTGCAGATCTTCGAGATTTTCAGCGCCACACGCTTGAGAACACCCGAAAGGTGCACAAACGCTCCCACGTCACTGGTCGCTTCGATCAGGTCCGGGCTGGTTTTCAGCGGCAGCCCGGTCAACGCGGCCAGGTGGCCACGGGCCGATTCGGCGTAGCCGGCCGGGGCGTTCAGCCCGGTGCCGATAGCCGTGGCGCCCAGGTTGATCTCGGTGACCAGCGACAGTGATTCGGCCAGCCGGTCGCGGTCTTCGCGCAGGGTCACCGCCCAGCCACCAAATTCCTGGCCCACGGTCATCGGCACCGCATCCTGCAACTGGGTGCGGCCCATTTTTACGACGCCGCGAAATTCCTTGGCCTTGGCCAGGCAGGAGTTTTCCAACACCGTCATCGCAGCGAGTAGCGGCTGGGTGGCGAAGTGCGTGGCGATGTTCACCGCGGTGGGGTACGCGTCGTTGGTTGACTGGGAGAGATTCACATGGTCGTTGGGGTGCAGGTAGGAGTATTCGCCCTTGGCATGTCCCATGATTTCCAGCGCGAGGTTGGCGATGACCTCGTTGGCGTTCATGTTGGTGCTGGTGCCCGCTCCGCCCTGGATCGGGTCGATGATGAACTGATCATGCAGCGAACCGTTGGCGATGGCCTCGCAGGCTTCATCGATGGCCCGGGCGCGGGCATCGTCGAGCAAGCCCAGCTCATGGTTGGCGCGGGCCGCCGCCTGCTTGACGCGGGCCAACGCGATGATCAGGTGCGGGTTGCCGGACAGGGAAGTGCCGGTGATGTCGAAATTTTCCTTGGCGCGCAAGCTGTGCACACCCCAATAGGCTTCAACCGGGATCTCCCGGTCGCCGATGAGGTCGTGTTCGCTGCGGGTTGCGGGAGCCTGTTGGGTTACAGACATGTCTGCTCACTCCTGATTTTTGGGCGCACAAAATGCACCCTAGGTGTTGGATGGAACTAAAACTCTTTAGAGGGCCGCGAGTTGGCCGACGGGTGCCCCGCCGCCGAGCAGCGGCGAGCAGGCCAGCTCGGTCAGCTCTTGCGGCGCGCGCGCTCCGAGGCATTCGGCCAGCAGCCTGACGGTAATCGGCATGCGGGCACGGTCCGAACCGTCGGAAATCTTGACCGCGAGCGATGAGCCATCGGCCAAGCCGACGGCCTGGATTCCTTCGAACCCGTCCTTGGCCACGGCACCGGGGACCGCGCGCATCAGCGCGGTGACGTCGCGTCCCTCGCCGGCCACCAGTTCCGGGTAGGCGCGCATGGCCGCGGCCACCCGGCCCTCGGCGGTATCGGGTGCGGCGCTGGACAACGCGGCAAAACCGCGGGCCAACGCGGCCAAGGTCAACGGGTAGACTTCCGTGCCGCAGCCGTCGGTGCTTACGCGCAGGATCTGCTCGTCGGTCAGTTCCTCGACGATTCCGCGCAGCGTCGCGGCCAGCGGGTGATCGGCGTCCAAATAATTCTTGGTGGGCCACCCGTTGTGCTGGCACATGGCAAGCAGCGCGGCATGTTTGCCCGAGCAGTTCTGCGCCAGCTGGGTGGCGGTGCCGCCTTCGGCCAGCCAGGCGGCGCGCTCGGCCCCGCCGTAGGGAAGATCGGTGGAGTTGCGCAGATCCACGACGGAAAGCCCGGCCGCTTCCAGTGTGGACTCGGCGACCTGCTGGTGGCGTGCGGAGCCCGAGTGGCTGGCCGCGGCCAGCGCAATCTGCTCGCCGGTTAGCTCCAGGCCCGAGCGGAGAATCGCCACCGCAAACAGCGGCTTCAGCGCGGAGCGCGGGTAGAAGCGGGCCTGCTGATCTCCGTGCGCGGTGATGATCTCACCGTGGGAATCAAGCAGCACCGCCGAACCGTAATGAATCGATTCGAGCGCCTCACCGCGGCTCGCGGCGACCAGCGGCACATGCTGGGCAAGGGGTTGGGCGGCTAATTGCGCAAATCCGGCGGAGGTGGCTGCGGACGGGGTCACTTGGTACTCCTGACGATGGTTGAAACTGCGTGCTGCACCGCGGCCAGATGTTCGGCCATTGCGTGTCCGGCGGCCTCGGTGTCTGCGGCGCCGATGGCCGCCACGATCTTGCGATGCTCGGTATTTGAGGGGGTGCGGCGTCCGGTGACCAGGTTGACGGTTTCGGATTGGCGGGACATGGCCTCACGGATGTCTCCGACCACGCGGTCAAACACCGAGTTGCCGCTGGCGCGGGCGATCGCGGCATGAAATGCCGCGTCCAGCTGCACCCAGGCTTCGGCGCCGTCTTCGGATTCCATATCTTCGAGGAGTCCGGTCAGCCGTTCCAGGTCTTCGCTGGTACGCCGGGCGGCGGCTAGCTGGGCAGCCGGGATTTCGATGTGCGGGCGGGCCTCGTAAAGGTCCGCGGAGGAGAAGCCGCCGAGCACCAGGTCGCGGGTGGGGCGATGGGCGATGACAAAGGTGCCGCGCCCGGTTTCGGTGCGGGTCAGCCCTAACGCAGCGCAGGAGCGCAGCGCTTCGCGGACTACCGAGCGGCTGACGCCATAGGTGGAGGCGAGGCTTGCCTCGGAGCCGAGCTTTGCGCCCAGCGGGATCTCTTGCGCTTCGATGGCGGCGCGCAGCGTGTTGAAAACGGCTTCGGAGGCGCTGGTGCGAGTAATCGGTTGCTGTCCGGCTGTCCAGCTGTCTGACAGGTTCATGATTACCAGTGTGCGGGTGTGATGCACCCAACGTCAAATTTTGAATCCGATTTGATGTCGCGCGCGTAGCGAAGCCATCACTTGGCGCCATGGCCCCGATCCTTGGAGCGCGAGTTCTGCTTCGACCAACTGTGCATTAGAACTATTTACCCAGTTGCCAGTGAGTGAAACGGTCAGATCCAAGTTTTCCACTGCGTGGGCCCACCCGCCCGGAACGATGACTACATCGCCGGGTTCTTGAATATGCGCGTATTGGATTCGGGCTTCGTTTCCAGATGACTCCACGAGAGAATCTTGTAGCAATCCTGCATCAGCAGCGAGCGCAGGAGACTGGAATAACCACTTCTTTCTTCCGCTAACCAGAAGATTCCACGCAGAACTGCACATCACGTCGATATGCAATGCCGATTTACTGCCTTTGGGCCCGACGAAAATCCAATTCCAGTCAGGTCGTGATCCATGGGGAAGATCGTCAAACCAGTTCTGGAATACAGCTGGTAACGGTAGTCTTGCGAAGTCGGTGAGGTTGTTTGAGACCGTCCAACCCTTCAAATAGGTATCTAGCCCGCCTCCTTTTGCGAGTAATTGAAAGTAGTCACCCACCGTTGAGGGGATCGTTCCATCTTGAGTTTCGACATTGACAGTTTGTTCTGCGTAGTCGATTTGAAGTGTTTGGTAGCGTACAAGCCGATGGATCGGCCAGTCATCTGCTTGCGATTTCACACAAATCGGCCCATCTAGTGCCGATGCAGTAAGCGGCCACTGCCCGACCACGGGTATACACTGAGGCATCATTTTCTTGACCTGTGGCTCTTAGTCATGTTTTTCCACTCCGCTCGTTGCTTTGCCATTAACGCTGCATCACCTTTGCGTTCTTGATAAGACATTTCTCTGCGGATCTTGTGCCAATTATCGAGACGTCGTTGTAAAATTTCCCCTACTTTGACACTTTCTTGGACGGCGCAACCCGGTTCGGTGCCATGCTCGCAGTCATGGAAGCGGCAACGCAGAGCAGATTCTGCAATTTCGACAAAAGTCTCCTCCATTCCTTCTTCGGTGGCGAGTAGATCCAGTGAACGAATACCGGGGAGATCAAGTAAGACGCCTCCGCTGGATAATTGGTAGAGGCGGCGTGCAGAAGTCGCATGACGCCCTTCTCCAGAAGTGTTAACTTCACGGACTTTTTCTGAAATGTCTTCTAGGGCATTAAGTAGGGAAGTCTTGCCTGCCCCACTAGCGCCAAGCATTGTGGTCGTAGTGCCGACAGCCATAATTTCGCGCAGTCGGTCCAATCCGCGTCCGGTGAGTGCACTTGTTAATAAAATTTCAGTTCCAGGCGCTGCCAGTGCGGCTTCTGCAACTGCTTCCGCAGGATTCTCGACCGTATCGGCTTTTGTGAGCACCGTAATCGGCAATGCGCCACTGTCCCAAGCCATGACCGAAAGACGTTCCAAGGACTTAAGGTTGAGTCCCCGCTCTAGCGAGAGGACTATCATCACGTGATCGATATTGGCAGCAAGTACTTGAACTCCTTGACCGCTTGGGTCGGGTCTCGAAAGATTGGTAGTTCGACCACCGAGCGATACAACTCTATCGGCGTTGACAACTACCCAATCTCCCGTCACCGGGGTAGTAGCAAGGTTGCGCGAAAGATCAAGTACAACATGTTCCAGCGCATCACCTCTCACAGCCATGACTTCCACTTGTCGTCCATGCATGGCTACGATTCGGCCCGGACGCCCTTCGTCCCTGGTGGTCCAATTTAGGTCGGCTCCCGTGGGCATTCCCAGTTGCGTTAGCAAATCTCTAAGTGCTGTCATTTGTTGCTCCCTGTTCTTTGGGTCATTCGTGTCTGGGACTCATCGATTCTTGACTGACGAGGGAAGAGGAAAATCGCGGCTATCAGTCCGCAAATGGCTATTATGGCCGCTAACGAATATAAATACTGCGAGGACCCCAGCCACTGAGCCATTGGCAAACTGACGGCGAATCCAATCGGAATCATGACAGACATCAATGTTTGTTCGATTGATCCCACTCGGGATAATGCAGAATCGGGCACCGTTATTTGGACGTAAGTATCAAAAAGGATTCCCGCAATGGTTACGAGGATGGCTGTAGCTGCGAACGAAACGGCCAGAACAATGATGTTCAGTCCCAGGCCAAAGAGAACCAGCTGTATAGGCTGGCAAATCGTTAATACGACCAGAACAAGCAATACCGGCTTTTTGACTTTGACCCATCCGGCAAGGAAGGAACCTGCAAGTCCTCCGGCGGCAAGTGCGGTCGCGAGGCCGGCCCAGAACGCGATACCGCCTAAACTATCTCTAGCAATTATTGGACCGAGGACGCTAATGGAAGCGATACTGAACTGCACGGGACACGAAAGCAACATCAGCCATAAAACACCCGGGTAGCGAGGTAAAAGGCGCAATCCATTGAGAAAACCTGGGGGTATCTCGTTTTCTTTTTCGTCATTTACGGATTCTGCGGTCCTGCCGTCATCGCTTTCCTCGAGGCCATTCGTCAAAAGCTGCCCCTTGGGCAAGCGGAATAGGACGGACAAGCATGCTATTGAAATGAGGAACGTTGCAATATCAAATAGTAATGCAGTCTGTATTCCACCTAATGAGACAAGAACCGTTGCTAAAGCTGGACCAGCTAAAAGACCTGTGTTTAGCGTTAATTCGATCCAGGAATTCGCCTTTTGCAGCGATTCCTTTGGCACAATCCGTGGCAACAGACCAATGCTAGCGGGGATGTAGAAAGCCGTTCCGACACCGTACAGAGCTGCTGAGATCCCAAGATGCCATAACGTGGCTGTATTCGTGATAAAAGCGAAGACCGGAATTATTTGAGCCAATAGGCGGACCAGATCGGCAGCGATCATGACGGTGACACGGTTGTACTTGTCTGAAACGTTCCCTCCGGGAGCAATGAGCAACATGCGTGTTCCCCATAACGACAGAAGCACGATAGGCATACCCCATCCTGAATCGGACACGGCCAGGGCAGCGAACGCAAACGTCATCGGGACGATTCCGTCGCCCAAGAATGAAATCGACTGGCCCAAGTAGTAGAGGCGGAAACTGCTTAATCGAAAAGGACTTCCACTTCGAACGGATTGCGATGTCAAGAAATAGTCCTTTTCGGCGTTAAAATGTGAGTAAGCATGTCTATGGCATGCATTGCAGCCAAATTTCGTCGGGTCATTGGGCCGCAAACCTCCGTGAAATCGACTCCTACGATTGTTCCTGATGACCTTATCCGGTTGATGATTTCCTTAATAATGTCTGGGTCCGCCCCTCCAATGGCCGGATATGCAACCTCAGGTGCGAAGACCGGATCAAGGACATCGATATCGATGCTCAAATGCACTGGGCGTCCTTGGCAATGTTGTTCAATTTCATCGAAACATTGTTTAGATCCAAGATCTGATGCTTTGATAAAGGAGACATGCTTTGCAGTTAAAGGTGAAGGCATCGAAAACTCGGGGTCGTAACCGCGCACTCCAAGAGTTAGCCATGGCAAGTCCGGCTCGTCCGCTAAGCACCAGGTGACGAAGTTTCCACAATCTGCAGTCTGTTGTCCGTGAGGAATTGGACGAGCGTCCGCGTGGGCATCTAGGTGCACCACTACTAGCTGCTTCCATCGTTCTCGTTGCGCACTGATAACGGGATACGCAATAGAATGATCTCCGCCAATAACAACTGGGTTATGGCCTTGGGCACCAACTGTGCGGGTTGCGGCTAAAAGTCTGCTTGCGATGTCTTGTGCCGTGTCAATCCGCGAATCAACGATAAGATTTCCATGGTCAACGACGCGACAGGGATAAGTTTCTGAAGTGCTCATCTCATTCCAGTTCCAAGAATTGGCACTTGTGACGATAGCGAGGGAGCGTTGCAGTCCGCGTCGGAGTCCCGCGAGCACGTCGTGAACTGCGAGATCTGGATCGGGGTTTTGCCAAACGCCCGCACCAATCAGGCCCCAAGGTGTCGAATGTTGAGCGCATTCGACTTCGACGACGGGTTGGGCGGATTTAAGGAGTCCGTGCGTTGCAACGAGCGCACATTCTTTGGGGATAAGGAAACGACGGCGACTAAGTTTGTCGAAAACTTCAGGGTTTAGTTCTGAACGTGCGACAGAGGAGCGGGCACGAAGTTTTAACACCGCCTCGTTTAGTTCCAGAGAAGAACCTTCGGCCGGATTCAAAAGTTTTGAGTCTTGTTCGAACAATGCGGGATGCCACACCCACTCAACGTCGTTAGTTGTATTATTTTTGGTCTGCATGCTCAGCAATCAATAGCTCGGCGTTAAACATAGACAGTACGACTTCCCGCGCGGAATTGGACAAGCTATCAAAGGGCAAGCCTCCACCAGAAATGAGCACCTCGAGAACTGGTCGCATGGTCAATGGGAGTTTTACCAGTTTCCCCAATCCTCTGACATGGAGCTGTCCTTCGTTAATTTCTAAGCTGGGCTTGAAGCGTCCAGCCCAGCGGAGGACTGCGCCACTAAATGAGGAGTCATGTACGCGCCACGGGAGTGAGAGTCCTTTCCGGTGTTCCGTGCTAAGTTCTCCGCGGAGATGTAAAAGACGACAGCGTAGGGATTCCTCACTCAACCGATCGATTTGGCCAAGACTCCATCCGTAACTAATGAGTTCGTTTATCGCTTCGGTCTGCGAGGTATGAGCGACTCCGAAAGTCCAGTGAAGACTTTCGCATCCGACACCTGTTACTTCGTGGTCCCAACCGACTGGAACATGTATAAAGTCACCGACTTCAAGAATTTTGTCGAAGACTAGCTCGGCGTCCGATCCGCTACCACGGTATACGCGCCAATGTTTTCGACCTTCCGTTTGCACGATAATGGTGTCGTGGGAATCGGAATGCCGGCCAAAAGGCGAATTTTTGGACCAGCATGCATATCCGTTGGCCCAAGCTGCTTCATTTTGTGCATACATCAACCGCTCTACGAAGTCAGAAAGCTCAGGTATGGCCCGATCTGCTTTGTTGAGTACAAGGGTCGCGCCGTCCCTGAGTAATTCGGTGAAAGGTTTATTTCTCGGCTGGCGTTCAATGATCGTCCCGCCACCCATTTTCGCTTCAATGTAGAGACCGGGGTCCAGATCCGTCTCCGGAACTACTTTGATGGTTCCCGGTTCGAAATTCGAGTACTTGATTATCCGGTTGACAGAGGGCCAACCCAAACCCGCCAGAGTCAAGGGATCAACCTTACCTGACCTAAATTCGCCGAAGGGAAATAATTCCACACCTAGTGCTGCTTGAACATCTTCCCAGATACTCATGAACCTGCCTCAGTAGTCTGGAAGGTCGCGCCCACACGTAGTAATGCAATAAAGAGAGCGTTCCCCTCGGAAGGATTATCCGTTAGTTTTTGAAGATCGACAGCCCGGAGCACTTTTCCCGGTTGGAAAAAGCGAGAGATATCTTCATCTGAGATACTCTCTGGTACCGAAATACTCTGGCCCATGACCGAAATTTGGTTGTTATTGACAGCGAAAGGAACATCTAGGCATTCAGCGGGCAGATCGACGTTGAAGAGTTCAACTGGCAATATCCGATAGGGTCCTAAATGGCCCCTACTTAAACGTTGAGATTGACGGCGATCCAGTTCACGATGGATTTCACCATTGCTAGCGGCAACCAGCGCCGTATTCGCCAGGTCTTGTTGATTTTCCGAGCGGCGGACCAAGGTTGAAATTGCTTGAAGCAGTTCGTCGTGGTTATCCTCCCGATAGTAAGACATTCCTAGAAAGACGGCCGGTCCATTGTTTCGGAATAGATGAAAACGACCTGCGGGTATGCATAAGAAATCTCCAGGACTGAGGGTGAACTCATGATCGGCAGACTTCAGATATTTATCTGTATGGAGGCTGATCTCACGATTATCCGGTAATTTCGGCAAAGTGTCATTTTCCCAAACCCACACAGTTTTTGTGCTTGGACCCAAATGGAAAATAAATGACGGTTCGGGATCCGAATGTATGCCAAAGGGAGTGAACCCGGACACTGCAATAAAGGAATAAAAGTCTAATCCTCGCGGAGGAACACCACAGGCCGTGACCATCGGCTCAACAATACTTCGATAGATGGTGGAACGAATTTTTGACGACCACGTCTCCACTCCATTGAACGCGGCGCACACATCCTTCCGGCCCGTAACTGCTTGTAGCCATTCGACCAGATTGGAGCCATCGTATTTGGAATGTACTACTGCTTCTGAGGCCTCATAATCTAGCTGAGAAGGGCCGAAAACCCTTATCCGGGGGAGTCCTATGGCTTCATGCACGCGGGGATCAGTCGCATTCATTAGTGAATGACCGATCGTGCCGGCTATTGCTTCGGGTGCAGTAACAAGCGAGGAAATGTACTCCACTGTTGCAAAGTCCGGCCCATGCTCTTGTGCAAACCGAGACCAAGCATCGTTTTTAATCGTCGTCATCCTGTACTTTCTCGAACCAATCCAGCCTCGGTATTCTGCGACCGAGGCTGGATTGATGAAACTGGCTTAGTGGCCGACATCCATTCGAGCCCGAAGTTGTACGTCCATTAGATCTTCATCGGTAATTATTAGATCTTCGATCTCTATGGACTGCTCAATCGTCGTAGCGGTGTCAAAAGAATTACTCATGGTGCGCTCGCTTTCTTTGGACGAATGCATGTTCGACTAGCTCTTATTCGGAACAGCATTTGTACAAGAGTCACACTTCCATTGTTGGAATGTGATGTCAAGCACATCTTTTAGACTCTATCTTGCGGTGGAACGATAAAATAGATATTCCATGTGTGCCGTTCCTCGTGTCGAAGAAGCTCTTGCCGAGGGCATTCCAAAGTCTCAAAAGGCGAGAAACGAATCTTTTAGAACAGTTCTTATCTCTTTTTACAAAGACCGGAGCGACAAGGTGATGTGACCCTTGCGTCCGAAAAATGGATGAACTATCGGGTCAAATGGAACATGTAACCACGGGTGTGAAATTACTCCACGCCTTTATTGAGGATCTGGGCCCCTTTAGGCTGGGACTTCTCTTTGGAAAGTGCTTATCCGCGACGAATCTTGGCTTAGGGTAATTCCGAAGAAGCGAGGGCCAGCGCATCCTTGAGGTTCCACCTGCCGAATGCATAAGCGCAGATTTGCTGCCCGTGGAGGATATATCGACTGGTAACAGGCAAGGAGATACCCCAGACTGAAAATCCCCAGATGGATTAGGTTCAGGCCGCATCAGGCCTGGGCCAGTGCGCTAAAGCCGCAGTGTCGAGGGGGCCAACAAAGTGGATTGACTGTTTCATGGTCCAAGCTTTAGCGCCACGACGCTTGGTTGAAGTGTGTTGACCTGATGGTTTGCAGGTCGTAACCGGTTTCAAAGGTGTTGACGAGTTCGCTTGAACCGGACTCCTGGTGCTCAATTTATAGACCGAACGGAGACCGACCTTCGAATCTCATTGCATGATTCAGGTCAACGTGGATGCCTACAAGGGGAAGCCATCGTCTAGGGGAGGAAAACGGCTGGATTCGGATCCGCGCAGACTTGGCTCGACAGACTACTGGGACTTGAGGCGGGTCCTGCGCGGGAAGCGGTCTTTTGCCTTTGCTGCCGTGGAGAAAATCGACTACTGCAGAAAAGATCACGTGCTGTGCGATCGCGGATCTTGGATATAGAAGAACTCAGCGGCTAGCATCACCGCGCGTTCGGAGGAACCAGGCCGCTGGCTGTTATACCTTCGTGCGGCGGTTTAGATGCTCTGGGGAGAACGGAACACCAAGGGTCGTAGGACGCGTGAAATAGGGCCGAAGATGCATCGAATACTCAGCTTAAGGGAGGATGCGCGGGCTCAAGCCCGTGCATCCTCCCTGTACCGTCTGCGCTTAGGGAATGGTGATGATCTGTCCGGCGTAGGACAGTCCGCCGCCGAAGGCGAAGAGCAGAGCCTTATCGCCCGAGGCCAGCGGCTCATCGGAGGCCATCAGCTTGGACAGCGCCAGCGGCATCGAGGCGGCCGAGGTATTGCCGGAGTAGACCACGTCGGTGGCCACGCGGGCGTTGGGTGCGCCGATCTTCTCCGCCAAGGGCTCGATGATGCGCAGATTAGCCTGGTGCAAGATGATCGCGTCCAGCTCTTCTGGCTTCATTCCCGCACGGTCGATGATCTTCGATGCGATCTTCGGCAGCTGGGTGACGGTCCAGCGGTAAACGCTCTGCCCGTTCTGCGCGAACTTCATGTCATTGTCCGCCTCGATGCGTACCGCATCGGACAGCGAAGGAACCGACCCCCAAACCACCGGGGAAATTTCTGCGGTCTGGGAGGCGGTGATGATGAACGCCCCGGCGCCGTCCGCGGTCAGCACGCAGGTGCTGCGGTCGGTGAAGTCGGTGAAATCGGTGAGCATCTCGGAGCCGATAACCAGTGCCTTGGTGGAACTGCCGGCGGCGATCGCACCCTGAGCCATGCCTACCGCATGGGCGAACCCGGAGCAGGCGGCATTCAGGTCCATGGTGGCCGGCCCCTGATCCATGCCGAGGCCCAGGGCCACGCGGGCGGCCATATGAGGGGTGCGATCCGTCGCGGTGCAGGTGGCGACGATGACCAGGTCGATGTCTTCGGCGTTGATGTCCGCGGCGTTGTCCAAGGCCATCTTTGCGGCCTTGATCGCCATCGAATCAACGGTCTCGACGCCGGTGCCCCAGCGGCGCTCCTGAATCCCTACGCGGCGGGTAATCCACTCGTCGCTGGTCTCGACCAGCGTTTCCAACTCGGTGTTGGGCACGATGCGCTCAGGCTGGAAATGGCCAAAGGCTACGACTTTGCTGCCGGTCATGAGTTTAACTCCTTGGGAAATGAACACTCTTGCTCTCAAGGTTAGTCGTTTTGGAGCCTACTTGCCGTTCACAACGGACACCGGAGCCGGGCGAATATGCTGAAAACCGGCTCAACGGGCGCAAAACTGGCTGGATTATCCGTTTTTCCCGGGAGGTTCATGACGTGGTGGCCCATCGTTCATCTGCTGTCCAACCCACTGCGGTGCAATGGTGGGAAAGCATTGCGGAAGGAATCGAGGCTAGGGGAGCACGATGTCACCAGTACAGGTCGCAGCTGCCGAACTCATGAGCCTGCGCCCGGTTCCGGGGTTCGGAACAAAGACCATCTACCGGGGTGTGGCCCCGCAAACCACGGACGCTGCGTACGCCGGACAGCTACGCCTGCGGGGAATCACTACGCTGATCGATCTGCGTGAACCACGCGAAATTCCGCACGAACCGCTGGGGGACATTGCCGGGCTGCGCTACCGGGGGATCCCGCTCTATTGCGGGCAGAACCCCAACGATCGGACGCTGAGCCAGAACCAGCGGTTGTTGCTCGATGGCCGCGGGGCACGCCTGGTGGCGGCGCTTCGGGTGATCGCGCAGCCGGCGGAGGGAAACACCGCGGTGGTCTGCCAGAGCGGTGGAAAACGCACCGGGCTGGTGATCGCGCTGCTGCTCGAAGCGATGGGAGTTGCGCGTGAGCTGATCATCGCCGACTACGCGTCGGCGGTTCGTGAACCGGGCTATGGTCTGCCCGGCCACGTCGCGAATACCCTGAATGGCACCCTGGACTGGCTGGTTGAAAGCTATGGCTCGGTGACCGGCTACCTGCTGAGCAAGGGGCTGACCGGGGCCGAACTCCACAGGCTGCTGGAGCTAGGCACCCATGCCAGAGCAAGCACTGTGCGGCCGCTGGTGGCCAGCTCATGAAAAAGCTCACCGTGGTGCAGCTGAGCGACCCGCACCTGTGTGCCGAGGGAAAACTGCTGCACGGCACCATCGACGCATGGGCACGGTTGCGTGCGGCACTGCATTCGGCCAAGCATTTTAATCCCGACGTGGTGGTGGTGACCGGGGATATCGCCGACCGCGGGGCGCCGATCCACGGCCGGGCGGCCAAGCTCTTCGCCAAGTTCCAGGACAAGCTCGGCTGCCCGATCATCACCGTGCCTGGCAACCACGACCCGCAGGATTCAATCAACGAGGCATTCAACGTGTACCGGCTCTCGACCGGACCACGCATCGCAAACACCGTCCACGAGATCAACGGGCTGCGCATCATCGGGTTGGACAGCGGCGGATATCGCGAATCCCAGGGGCGGCTGGACATGGAACAGCTGCAGTGGCTCTCGGGCCTGCTGCGGGTCCCGGCACCGCGCGGTTCGCTCATTGCCTTGCACCACCCGCCGGTGGATTCCCTCAATGCGCACATGATCGGACGCGGGCTAGCGAATCCCGAAGATCTCGCACTGGTACTCAGCGGCAGTGACGTGCGCGGAATCCTCTGCGGACATTTTCATCAGGCTGGCGTGGGACAGCTGAAAGGCACCAACGTTTATATGGCGCCGGCGACCTCGTACAACACCGACGTCTACGCGCCGCAGCAGATTCTCAGCGGGCCGGAGGGCTCCTGGTTCTCGCTGCTCCAGATCGATTCGCACTCCATGAGCAGCACCGCGATCCCGGTACGCCACGGATCGCGCAAACCCAAAAACCAGCAGGCAAGCAGCACTAAAAACGCAACACGCGCCAGAATTCCGGCGCATTCGAAAGGCAGAACACCATGAATGCAGCAGAAATCATCTTCGTGAGGCACGGAGAAACCGAATCAAACCGGGCAGGACGCTTGCAAGGGCGCAGCGACCTGCCGATGAATGAGACCGGACGCCGGCAGGCAGCCGGGGCGGCACTGGAACTTGCCGGAACCGGCACCTGGGATGTGGTGGTCTCTTCCCCGCTTTTCCGTGCCCGCCAATCCGCGCAGATCATCGCGGATCTGCTCGGAGCTCCGCGCGTGCAGGAGTTTCCGGAACTGATGGAGCGCGATTACGGCGACGCGGAGGGCACCGTGGTCACCGGGCTGAGTGAGGAGAACGTGCGGCGCCTCATGGACCTGGGGGAGAGCGAAGAACATCTGGTGGAACGCGCCATCAACGTGTTGTTCAAGATCAGTGTGCAGCATCCGGGCCAGCGTGTGGTGGTGGTCAGCCACGGCTCACTGATCCGTTCGGTGCTCAGTGCCTTGCACGGAACTCGTCATCAGTGGGTGCCCAATGGCCAGGTGCTGCGAGTGGAATCCCAGCTGCTGACAGATCATGTGGCTCGCGAGCCGATGTGGCACTAAGAAAATAAACGGCAAAGACCCACGTTGATGAACTTCAACGTGGGTCTAGTGCGTCAACTACGCGTGCGGTGCGCGGTTAGAGCGAACGCAGTACTACCGCGGTGCCCTGACCGCCGCCACCACAGATGCCTACCGCACCCAGCGATCCGGAGCCGAGCTCCTGGAGCTGACGGGCCAGGGTGCCGATGATGCGTGCACCGGAAGCCCCGATCGGGTGGCCCAGCGCGATCGCCCCGCCGTGCGGGTTGACGATCTCGGGGCTGATACCCAAGGTGGCGGTGGACTGCACGGCCACGGCAGCGAAAGCCTCATTGATCTCGACCACCTGCAGGTCCGCGGCCTTTGCTTCGGCCTTGGCCAGCGCGGTGTTGATCGCGTTGGATGGCTGATCGTGCAAGGTGCGGTCCGGTCCGGCAACAAATGCGTGGGACAGGATTTCGGCCATCGGCTTCAGACCCAGGCGTTTGATCGCCGCGTCGGAGGCGAGCACTATTGCTGCCGCGC
The DNA here is from genome assembly GCF_002332285.1 of Glutamicibacter sp. BW77. NCBI lineage: Bacteria > Bacillati > Actinomycetota > Actinomycetes > Micrococcales > Micrococcaceae > Glutamicibacter > Glutamicibacter sp. BW77. The sequence goes on from NZ_NRGT01000047.1 coordinate 51,190, forward strand.
CGTCGGTGATCTGCGAGGAATTACCCGCGGTGACCGTGCCTTCCTTGGCGAAGGCGGCACGCAAACCGCCGAGGGATTCAACGGTGGTCTGCGGGCGGATTCCATCATCGGCGCCGTGCACGGTCTCGCCCTTGCGGGTGGTGATGGTCAACGGTGCGATTTCGCCGGCGAAAAATTCTTCCGATGCGGCAGCGCGCTGGTGCGAGTGTGCCGCGACGGTGTCCTGGGATGCGCGGTCCAGCTTTAAGGTGGTGTTATGTTCCTCGGTGGAGACACCCATGGAGCGCTTCTCGTGGGCGTCGGTGAGCCCGTCGTACTCCAGGGTGTCGATCATTTCGATAGCGCCGTACTTGGTGCCGGCGCGGGCACGCTGCACATGCGGGGCCAATGACATCGATTCCTGGCCGACTGCCAGGACCACGTCAACCTCGCCGGACGCGATTAAACGTTCGGCTGCCACCACCGCCTCGGCGCCGGAAAGGCAAACCGCGTTCAGCGTGATTGCCGGAACATCCAACCCGATGCCCGCACCGATGGAGGTCTGCCGCGCAGGATTCTGCCCGGCGCCGGCCTGGAGCACCTGGCCGGCAAAAACGCGTTGCACCTCGGACGGGTCAACTCCGGCACGTTCCAGCGCGGCCTTGGCGGCGTGGGCTCCCAGCTCGGTGGCGGGGATGGCCGCGAGGGCACCGTTAAATTTCATGAAGGGGGTGCGTGCGTAACCTACAATTTTGACGCTCATGCTAAGAGGTCCTCCTGGAGTTCTACGGTGAATTTCGCTGAGGTAATGTTCTTGATGCTTTCCGGGGTTTCCCCCGGTGCGACCTGACGCAACACCAGTGTGGCATTAACGATGTCAAAAACTGCGCGGTCGGTAATGATGCGGTCCACAACCCCCACCCCGGTCAGCGGCAGATCGCAAGACTCGACGATCTTGGAGCTTCCGTCCTTGGCAACGTGGTCGGTGAGCACAATAACCCGAGGGGTGCCTGCCACCAGGTCCATGGCGCCGCCCATGCCCTTGACCAGTTTGCCCGGGATGGTCCAGTTGGCCAGGTCGCCGTTGGCGGCTACCTGCAGGGCTCCTAGGATCGCGGTCTGCACATGGCCGCCGCGGATCATGCCGAAGGAGGTGGCCGAGTCGAAGAAGCTGCCACCGGGCAGGATGGTGACGGTCTGCTTGCCCGCGTTGATCAGGTCGGCGTCTTCCTCGCCTTCGAAGGGGAAGGGACCCATGCCCAGCAACCCGTTTTCGCTTTGCAGCTTCACCGAGACACCTTCGGGCAGATTATTCGCCACCAGGGTGGGGATGCCGATGCCCAGGTTCACATACTGTCCATCGGTTAGTTCACTGGCGGCCAGGGCGGCCATTTGATCTCTGGTCCACATGGTTAGGCCTCCTGCTTCGGGCGGACGGTGCGCTGTTCGATGTCTTTGACGTCGTCGGTGTCCACGAGGGTCTTCACAAAAATTCCGGGGGTTTCCACCAAGGACGGGTCGAGGTAACCGTCGACGATTTCCTCGGCCTCGGCGAAGGTGTGCTTACCGGACATGGCAACCAGCGGGTTGAAGTTCTTCGAGGTCATCCGGTAACGCAGATTGCCTTCGCTATCGGCCTGATGAGCACGCACCAACGCGATGTCCGCGACGATGCCGCGCTCTAAGATGGCTGGTTTCCCGTCAAACTCCATCACCTCTTTGCCTTGGGCGATGGGGGTACCCACCCCGGTGGGGGTATAGAAAGCGGGTACTCCCACGCCTCCTGCACGAAGCCGTTCGGCGAGCGTGCCCTGCGGTACAAATTCGACCTCAAGATCACCGTTGAGGAATTGTTGGGCGAAAAGTTTGTTTTCCCCTACATAAGAGGCGAGCACCTTGGCCACCTGCTTGTTTTCCAGCAGTACGCCTAAGCCCTTGCCATCGACGCCCATATTGTTGGAAACAATGGTCAGGTTTTTGGCACCAGTGTCGCGCAATGCGGTGATCAGCCGGTTGGGAATGCCGCTAAGTCCAAAGCCGCCCACGGCAATGATCATTCCATCTTTGACCACCGCGGCGAGTTCCCGCGCGGCGTCCTCACGATACTTCGTTGACATCTTTGTACCCTGTCTGTCCACAATATGGATTTGAGTGTTGCTTAACTTAGACCGTAGTAACTCCAAGTGGATAGCTCAATAGTTCTGCGCGAACTGCTCAATATTGCTCGATAGGTGATGAACTATCCGTAAATCGTTCATAATGTGGATATGAGTAAAACTCCTGCCGGTGCCCAAGTAGTCGGACGCTTGGCGGCGGTACTGCGAACGGTCAGTACCTCGATGCCCCAAGGGATCACCACCACTGAGGTAGCCCGGCATACCGGATTAGCCAGACCCACCGTGCATCGTCTGCTCTCGGCGCTGACCGCCGAAGGATTCTGCGATCATGACCACCAAGCCGGGCGCTGGTTGCTGGGGCCGGAACTATATTTGATGGGTGCGGTGGCCGCCGAACGTTATGACATCAGCGAACTGGCTCGCGTACACGTTGCGGCTCTCGCCGAAGAAACCGGAGAGAGCGCATTTCTTTCCGCCCGCCGTGGCGACGAAACGGTCTGCCTATTGCGTCAAGATGGCGCCTTCCCGATCCGTTCCTTTGTGCTCTATGAAGGGCGACGATTCCCTCTCGGGGTAGCCTCGGCGGGAATTGCCATCTTGGCTTTCCTGCCCGAAGAGGCGATGGAACGGTATCTAGAATCCAGTAATCTGGTCGCCGAATATGGTCAGGCGCACGGTGCCGGGCAGGTGCGAAGCAAGATCGAAGAGACCCGTACCTTGGGGTATTCGTTGAACCCCGGGCTGATCGTCGAGGGCAGCTGGGGCATTGGCGCCGCGGTTTTTGACGCTTCCGGGCAACCAGCCTGGGCTTTGAGTTTAACCGGGATCGAGTCGCGCTTCGAACCCTCCCGCCAAGAAGCCTTAGGGAAATTACTGCTGCATCATGCCCACGAACTTTCGATGAAGTTACGTGGCTCCGCGCTTTTGAGCCAACGATAGCTAGAGATGCACTCGTGGCAGGTAACGTACTAGGTGGATCATCGATAGGTGTTGAGAAAGTTGGCGTTAATGACTGGGCTCCCACAGGGATTGTTAACTCCGCAGATCTTGATAAATCTTGATATTTTAGACCGGAATATCGATCGGGTAGCCAAGAATGTCGCCGGCAAGGGGTTGGCACTACGCCCACACGCCAAGACGCATAAGATGCACGAGATTGCCGGGCGTCAGCTGGAGGCCGGAGCCGTAGGGCTGACCGTGGCCACCATCGGCGAGGCGCTGACTTTTGCACTGCACGGCGTGGGTGATCTTTTTGTGGCCTACCCGCTGTGGATTTCCGACGCCCAAGCAAAGCGCATCCGTGAACTGCTCAGCTACGTCAAACTTTCCCTCGGTACCGACTCAATTGCCGCGGTGCAACAGCTTGCCCGTCAGCTCGCAGATAAAAAAGACAAGCTTGGGCTAATGATCGAGATCGACAGCGGACATCATCGCAGCGGTGTGCTGCCCGATGAGGCGCTGGACGTTGCTCGGGCCGCTCGTGAGGCAGGCCTGAATGTCATCGGAATCTTCACTTTCCCGGGTCACAGCTACGCCCCGGGAAAACCCCAAGAAGTCACCGACCAAGAGCAACATGCGCTTGGTGAAGCAGCCAGGCTACTGCGCGCGGACGGCTTTGAACTCAAACGCATCAGCGGGGGATCAACCCCCACGGCGGAATTAGCGGACAACTCCCTGCTGACCGAGGTGCGCCCGGGAGTGTATGTCTTCGGCGATGCCCAGCAATTTGAACTGGGACGCTGCCAGTGGGAGAACATCGCACTGAGTGTGGCCTCCACGGTGATCAGCCGCCACGAGGGCGATGCCCAGAACCCGCGGCGAATCGTGCTGGACGCGGGTAGCAAGATCCTCGGCTCGGACCGGCCGGGTTGGGCTACCGGCTTTGGCCGGATCCTTGAAAATCCGGACGCACGGATCAGCGCTATCTCCGAACATCACGCGACAGTGCTCTGGCCCGAAGGCCAACCGCTTCCGGCCTACGGTGAGCAACTGCGGGTTATTCCTAACCATGTGTGCGTGGCAGTGAATCTGGTCGATCAGGTGTCAGTGGTGCGAGATGGTGAAGTGATCGAACACTGGGATGTGGCGGCCCGGGGGCTGAACTTCTAGGGAGTCCAAGGTGTTGCCGAGGCAAGGGCTGCATGAAGTTCGGTGCCGCAGGCTTCATCGATTAGTTCCTTGTCGCCGACGACCACCAGCAAACTCCGGGCGCGCGAGAGGCCCACGTAGAGCTGCTCGACCGCGCGGGACATGTCCTTAAAACCGTTCACGCACAGCACCACTACCGACCGTTCGAGACCTTTGAAGCCGAGCACATGCCCGTAGAATTCTTCCTCATTCGCATGGAAGGCGGGCCAGTATGCCGAATCAATGGTGTTTAGATCGTAGTGTTCCTGATGGATTGGGTGGCGTCGATTAGTGGTGAGCAGCGCAATCTGGTTGTTCGCCCAGCCCTCCTCGATCAGCGGATCGACACAGTCCGAGGCTAGTTCTACCGCGTCCTCGGTGGAGCAGGAAACAAAGCGCACAGGCATGCCCTGACCGCCGCGGGGCTTGACCTGATCTCCGGCAAGGTTCTTGAAGGTTTGCGCAATGCGACGGGTGTTGCGCAGGTTGTCATCAACATGGATTGGAACCAGCGCAGCCGCGGGGCCAAAGCTTGCACCGGGGTTCTCACCGTTCCAACGACGGTACACATTTTGCCGCACATCCATGAAGGCATAAATTTTGCCCTGTAACGGGTCTTTGGTGCAGGCCAGTAACGCTTCCCACCATTCGGGGGCAAAATCTTGGGCCTCATCGACGATGATCGCGTCGAGTTTCTCCGCTTCGGGAAGTTCCAGCGCCAGCTCGCGTAATAGCCGGGGCATTTGCACGTCAAAATAGTCTTGTCCGGTGCCGTCGGGCACCCCGAGGCTGCGCGCGTACTCGTGGAATTCTCCAACGTGTATGGGCTTATTTTGGCGCCAGGCGCCAACCTGCTTTTTCAGGTAGTGGCCAAGACCCTTGTTGTAGCAAAAGAGCCCCACCCGCTCGTTGTCCTTGGCTAACTGCTTCGCCTTTTCAACTGCCATCCAGGTTTTACCGCTGCCGGCGCCGCCAATAAACCTCACTCGGGGAAGCGAACGCGTGGCACCGAGCAGAATAGCTTGCCGTGTGGTGAGATGCTCTTGAAGATCCTCATTCTCCAATGCCTCGGAGGTCTGTAAATGCTCGGGTGCAAAGTCGGCGGCGAGGTGCCGGCTAATACGGTCCGCAAAGGCTGGTGCCAGGGCGGAATACCCGCCACCTTGTTCTTGGATCGCGCGGCGCACGGAATGCGCGCTGTGCTTGAGATCTTTTTGATCCAGCAACAGATCCCGGGGAAGATCTGCCTTCGCCCAACTGGCTGGAACTTCTGTGTAGGGAAGACAGACGATGTGGGCAAAACGGCTGTTCAAAGCGGTGCCGGTTTGCTCAGCTATCCACTTCTTAAACGCATGGGAGGCGCTTTGCACCTGGGCCATCGGGTCTTTCATCGGGTGCCGGCCCCTGGCATCTGACTGATACCAGGCGCCATTTTCCACGCCGACTAACCCGCCCTTAACCTCGATGGCTGCCAGTCCGACCCCGGGCCACAAGACGAGCAGGTCAATCTCGTGCTCCACGGCACCGTGGCGTACCGCTACCGAATGGGCGAGCACCGCGTCATCGGGCAAAGAAAGACGCAGTTGCTCCCACACCGCCTTTTCAGCCGATTGGCCAGCTGAAAATTCTGGCTCCAATGGAATGCAGTGGACCATTGATCCCCCTCGAATAAGATGCGCTTGGTCGAAGTCTATGTGGCGGGTACTACATTTTCGTGGCTCGCGCGGTAGGTTCCGGGCATAATTCCTACTCTCCGCGCAGTCGCTGGAGCACCAGTGCCAAGGCCGGCCAGGTGCTTCGCCCCTGACGGGTGCGGGCGTAGGCGCGCAGCTCAAGGTTCGGATTGGCCAACGGCAAGATGGTGAGCCCTTGGCGTGGTGGGCGATCACGTGGAAGTAGGCCCACACCAAGATTTGCCAGGATGAGGTCTTCCACCAGATCGAGACTATCGGACTGATGGCGCATTGTTGGCTCAAAGCCGGACATTGAGGAGATCAGCCGCAACACCTTCTCGTCGGCAATATTGCGGGAATTACCAATCCAGTCATGTTGTGCGAAGGCTGCGAAGACCGTTGCGGCATCTGCATCGACTGGGCGTGAAGTGAACGGTGCTGCGAGCGCCGAAGGAACACCCAAACCCCACTCGGTGCTCCACAGCGAGAGCGTCTCCACCCCCGGAGCCACCTTCTCCGGGGACAAGTTGTAGTCATAGGTCAGCGCCAGATCTATGCCATCCACGGCTAACTGGTTCAGTGCTTCGGCCGGTTCATGTTCGAGCACCACAATATCTACCCGTGGATGATGCACGGCTAAATCCTCAATAATCGGCATCAAGGACCGGCGAATCGCTGTCGCAAATCCGGCCACGCGCACCGTTCCGACAGGCTCGGCCTCGGTGTTAAGGCTAAGGCGTGCTGAATCGACGGCGGCCAGAATGCTGCGGGCATGTTCGGCAAGCCTGCGGCCTGCCGGAGTCAGCCGCACCCCACGGCCTTCCGATTCGATGAGGGGTACGCCGACTTCTCGGGAAAGCTGTGCGATCTGCTGGGAGACCGTGGAGGTGGTGGCACCCAGGATGTCTGCCACTGCACGCATCGATCCCATGCGGGACAGTTCGTAGAGGTACTGTAAACGACGAGTTTCCATAAAATCATTGTCCATGATTATCGAATGGTATGTTCAAGATTCTCGCGTGGACGCGAATAGCCGGCGTGAGTTCTACTGGTAATCATGAACTTCCGGTCAGTACCCGCACCCAGCTCCGCCTCGATGGGCTCAATGATGGCCTTCGGCGCAATGAGCTGTGTCCAATTGGGATTGGCAGCCTCTATCGTCCTGGCCGACAATATTGGTTCCGGGGCCGTCGCGTGGTTGCGCCTGGCCTGGGCCGCGGTCATTCTGGTTCTTATTGCCCGACCTTGGAAGCTCAAATTCACTCGAAATACGCTGCTGATCTGCGCGCTTTTGGGTCTGGCTACAGCCGGCATGACGGTGAGCTTCATGAAGTCGGTGGAGACCATTCCACTGGGCACCGCCAGTGCACTTGAATTTATGGGTCCGCTGGCCGTGGCAATAATTCAAGGTCGTGGCTCCGCCCGGTGGTGGGCTGTGATCGCCGCGCTCGGCGTGCTCGGACTGACCGAACCGTGGCATGGCGCGGTAGATCTGACCGGCGTACTCTATGCCTTGGGTGGAGCTGTCTGCTGGGCGGTGTATGTGCTGCTGACCCAACGAGCCGGGGATGCTGTGGATGGTGTCGGCGCCTTGGCGGTATCGATGCCGGTGGCCGCCATCGCTGCAACGTTCATGGTTGGCCCCGTGGTGCTTGAAGCCCTCGATATGCAGACCCTGATTATCGGTGTGGGGCTGGCATTGCTATTGCCGGTGATCCCATTCAGCTTGGAAATCTTCGCATTACGCAGGCTGACCACCGCGGCCTTCGGCACGCTGATGTGTCTGGAACCTGCGATCGCGATGACCGTTGGACTCCTCATTTTGCATCAGGTGCCACGTCCCGCCGCGATGGTGGGCATCGCGCTGGTAATTCTGGCAGGAATCGGAGCCACCCGCACCGGCCAGCGCCTGCCGAAAAATATTGTTTCACCTACCGTAAAGCCACTGGCCGGGTTGGCCGAAGATCATTCGCAACCCCGCTAAACTCCGGCCGCGCGGGACTATCCTTGAAGCTCACTGAGCAGAAAATTTGCGGGATTCAGCCTCGACGTTTAACTCGAAACCATCGGTATCGGGCATGATTAGAGTCATGGATAATACTGCCGCACCGGCCTGGGTGGCCAACTACCAGCCAGGGGTTCCTGCACAGATTGAGCTTCCCACACAATCGCTGAGCCATATGTTCGAACGCTCCGTGCGCGAAGCCGGCCAGAGTCCGGCCACCGAATTCTTCGGCCGCCAGGTCAGCTACGCGCAGCTAGGCGAACAGGTTTTGCAAGCAGCCGAGGGGCTGCGCAAACTCGGTGTGAAAGCCGGAGATCGGGTGGCGCTGATCCTGCCAAACTGTCCGCAGCATGTGGTCGCTTTTTACGCGGTGCTGCGTCTGGGCGCGGTCGTGGTGGAGCACAATCCGCTCTATACTTCCCGCGAACTTCGCCACCAGTTTGAAGACCACCAGGCGCGTGTGGTCATCGCCTGGGACAAGGTTGTCTCCAGCGTGCAGAAGTTCCCCGCTGACGTGCAGATCGATACGATCATCGCGGTGAACCTGCTCGAAGCGTTCCCGGCGGTCAAACGTATGGCGCTGAATCTTCCGCTGAAAAAACTGCGTGAAACCAAAAAATCATTGACCGCCGCTACCACCGGCTCCATGGCGTGGAAGCAGTTGCTGGCCTCCGGTAGCTTGGACGCCGAGCACCCCTTCCCAGCTGTGCAAGACCTTGCGGTCATTCAGTACACCTCGGGCACCACGGGACGCCCGAAGGGCGCGATGCTCACACACTTCAACCTGTATTCCAACGCGCTGCAGGGCGAGGCATGGATGGAAGGTGCGCAGCAGGGCAAGGAAATCCTCTACGCGATCCTGCCAATGTTCCACGCCTTTGGCATGACCTTGTATCTGACCTTCGGGGTGAAGAAGCAGGGACTGCTGGTGCTCTTCCCGAAATTTGATCCGCAGCTGATCTTGGACGCCTGGAAGAAATCTCCGGCCACCGTGTACTGCGCGGTCCCTCCGATCTATGAACGCACCGCGATGGCCGCCAAGGAGCAGGGAATTTCGCTGCGCTCGGCCAAATACTGCATCTCGGGCGCCATGAACCTGCCAGATCACGTGGTGGAACTATGGGAATCGATGTCCGGCGGCCTGTTGGTGGAAGGCTACGGCATGACCGAGTCATCCCCGGTGGCCTTGGGCAATCCGTTCCATCCTTCGCGGCGCAACGGCACCATCGGCGTACCCTTCCCCTCGACCCTGATGAAGGTAGTCGACGTTGATGATCCGAGCCGCGAGGTAGCCCAGGGTGAGCCTGGCGAACTGCTGATCAAGGGGCCACAGGTGTTTGCCGGCTACTGGAACAACCCGGAAGAGACCGCCAAAACCTTGACCGAGGACGGCTGGCTGCACACCGGGGATGTGGTCACCGTGGACGAAGATGGTTTCACCCAGATTGTTGACCGGGCCAAGGAACTGATTATCACCGGTGGCTTTAACGTTTCGCCCTCCGAGGTGGAGAACGCGCTGCGCCAGCACGCGGATGTCGCCGATGCAGCGGTCTTCGGCAAGGCGCTAGAACGAGGCGGCGAAATGGTGGTTGCCGCGGTTCAGCTCGACGAGGGGGCAACCTTGGATGAGGCGGCGCTGCGCGAGCACTGCCGTGGCCAGTTGGCTGCCTATAAGGTGCCTAAACGCATCGTTGCCATCGACGAGATGCCGCGGTCCATGCTGGGCAAGATTCTGCGCAAGCAAGTCCGCGAAGAGTTCAGCGACAAAGTCTAAATCGAATTTATGGGTGGCAATGCCGCGGTTGTTAACGCAGCCGCGGCATTGCTGTCATTAAGATGCGGGTGTACTCATGCTGCGGGTCGCCGAAAACCTGCGCGGTAGGGCCCTGCTCGACGATGCGGCCCCGATGCATAACCGCCACAAAATCGCTCATATGCTCGATCACCGACAGATCATGGCTGATGAACAGGTAGCTGGTTCCGGTTTCTTGCTGCAGACGATCGAGCAGATCCAGAACCGTGGCCTGAATCGAAACGTCAAGGGCCGAAACTGGCTCGTCGAGTACCAATACCTTGGGCTCCGGCGCCAGCGCACGAGCGATCGCCAAGCGTTGACGCTGACCGCCGGAAAGCTCACGAGGGTTGCGTGTGCTCAGCACAGGATCCAGCTCCACCTGTTCCAGCAGCCGGCCGACTTGGTCTTTATAGCCCGTCGCGCGCTTGCTGCGGCCTGCGGACAACGCGTCAGTGAGTATCTGTCCCACCGAGTAGCGCGGATCAAAGGAACCCAGCGGATTCTGATAGATCGCGCCGATATTCTCCCGTAAGCCGCGCCGCGCCGCTTCGCTGTGCGGGGCGAAACGATCACCAAGCAGCGTCACGCTGCCTGTATCGGGACGTTCTAAACCAAGGACCAAACGCGCGGTCGTGGTTTTTCCCGACCCTGATTCCCCGACCAGGCCCAGCGTCGCGCCGCGGGGAAGCACAAACCCGGCTTCCACGACGGCAGGATGTTTAGCGAAGGACTTGGACAGGTTTTCCACCACCAGCGCCGGAGCCGAATCCGTGCTTGCCGGTGCTAGCTGACGCGGTTCGTTCACCGGCGTGCCGGCACTTAATGGGGCAAAGCGGGGCACCCCGGAGGGGATGGCCCGCAATAAGGTGCGGGTATATTCATGCTGCGGATGGTTCAGGATCTGTTCGGTGGGGCCGGTCTCGACGATTTGACCGGCGCGCATCACCGCGATGCGATCCGCCAGCTGAGCGACCTGAGCCAGATCGTGGCTGATCATCAGCACCGCACGGCCCTCATTTTTCAGTGCGGCCAGCTGCTCGAGCACCAGGGCTGCGAGGCGGGAATCCAACGCGGTGGTCGCCTCGTCCGCGATGACTATCTGCGGGTCTCCAATCAGTGCCTGGGCGATGAGCACGCGCTGCCGCATGCCCCCGGAGAGCTGGGTACTGCGCTGTTTCATACGCCGCTCGGGTTCTGGCAGCTCCACCGCGGCCAGGATCTCACGGACCTTGGCGGTGCGCTGAGACTTGTTCAAGCTCGAATGTTCCTTGAGCACGTCTTCGATTTCCCGGCCTACCGGGCGTAGCGGATCCAAGGCCATAAGCGCATCTTGCAGGATCATGACTACCGAATTCCCGCGGATATTCTGCCATGCAGGCTCACTGAGCGCTAATGCGTCTTCGTGGCAGACCATGAGCTTTGTGGCGCTGACGGTTCCGCCGCTCAGCCCCATGAGGCTGCGCGCGGTGACCGACTTTCCAGAACCTGATTCGCCCACGAGCGCCAGGCATTCACCGGCGGCCAATTCGAAGGACACGGCGTCTACGGCTTGTTGGCCGGCGAAGCTGACCGAGAGATTTTCGACTGCTAATAGTGGATTCATACGGCTTTCACCTTCCCGCCGAGGGCGCGCCCGATCAGCGTGGCACCGGCGGCGACAACAACGATGGCAAGTCCAGGGAAGAAACTGAGCCACCAGGCAAGGTGTAGATAGGTGCGTCCGGCCGAAAGCATCGCACCCCATTCGGGTGCGGGCGGGGGAGTGCCTAGACCAAGGAATGACAGGGCAGCCGCCCAGATCACCGCTTGTCCAATGCCCAAGGTGACCAGCGCGAGCAACGGTTGCAACGCGTTTGGCACGAGATGATTACGGACCTTCAGCCAGGTGCCGCGGCCAAGCACGGTGGCGGCCTCCAGCATTTCCGAGTTTTTCAGCGTGCGGATCTGGCTGCGTACCAGCCTCGCGTAACCGGGGGCCGTGGATAAGCCCACCGCAACGATTGCCGGGCCCACACCGGGTCCGGTAAACGCGATGATCAACAGCGCCATGAGTAAGGAAGGAACCGAGTAGAGCGCTTCGAGTACCCGCAAGATTACCTCGTCGAGCCAGCGCGGAGCCAAGGCGGCCGCGGTTCCTAAGACTAAAGCCAAACCCATGCCCAGCGCGGTGGCGGCCAAACCAATATAGAGAGAGTCGCCGGCACCGTGGATCACCCGGGTGAATACGTCACGGCCGGACTCGTCGGTGCCAAAAATGTGAGCGCCGCTAGGGGCCTGAAAGGCCTGGGACGGATTGATCGCCAGCGGATCTGCCGGAGCAATAAGTGACGGAGCAAACGCAGTGAGTACCCAGAAGAGAATGAAAAGTGAGCTGAGAATTTTTGCGGTACGGCTCATGATTCTGCCCCCGCCGGATCGATGAGTCGCTCAATGGCTTCGGTCAACGCCATCACGACGATATAAACAAGTGCAGAGAACAACGCGATGCCGGTAACCATAGGAATGTCTCGGGCAAGTACCGCGGAAAGCAAGGAACGGCCCAAGCCCGGACGGGCGAAGATCGCCTCGACGACCACCGCACCGGAAAGTAGTGAAGAAAAAGCCCACCCGGTCAGCCCAAGCGCAGGCAAAGCTGCATGGCGTAAGCCGTGACGGCGGAACACCGTCAGCCGGCTTTCGCCGCGAGCGCGAGCTGCCAGGGCAAACTGGCTACCCATCGCGGTATTCAGCGAGTCACGCATCAGCTGGGTGAGGAATCCGGCTAGCGGAAGCGCCAAGGTCAGTACCGGTAAGACTAGCCCGGCGGGAGTTCCATTGGCGACGGCGGGAAGCCAGCCGAGCATCGAGGAGAACAACATGATGAGCACCGCGCCGAGCCAAAAGTGCGGAACTGCGGCTGCCACAATCTCTACCGCGTTACCCAGCAGTCGGCCGAATTTATTGGCGCGCATCGCAAGCAACGCAAAGAGTAAGGCCAGTAGCCAAGCCACCACTAGCGCCAATAACGCCAGATTGATGGTCGGTGGGAGTACCTCGCCCATGATCTGCAGGACCGGGTCTTTGAAGGAATAAGAAGTTCCGAAGTCCAAGCGGATGAGTTTGGCGAGGAACAAAAAATATTGACTGATGATCGGCAGATCAAGACCATACTCGGAGCGGGCGTTGGCCAGAGCCTCGGCCGAAGCCTGTGAACCTGGACCACCCATGATCGCTTCGGCTGGGTCGCCAGGGATGAGGCGTACGCCGATAAAGATGGCGGTGGCAACCAGCCACAGCACCACCAGCGCGCCGCCAACCTTGCGACCCAACCAAGCGAGCAGTTTCATTGTGAGGTGTTTACCGCTTATTTATCGAGGAATACGTTGTAGTAGATCGGCGAGGAAACCGCGGTGGTCTCGCCCATACCGTGAACGTTCTTCGAATACAGGAAGTGGTTCTGCTGATCGTAGAGCGGCATCACGTAGTAGCCGTCCAGCACGATCTGCTGGGCCTGCTTGTAGAGCTCGGCACGCTCAGCTTCGTCGTTGGTTTGCTCCGCGTCGACGAGCAGTTGATCTAGCTTAGGATCCTTGATCTGCGCATTGTTGGCGAAGTAACCGCTGGGTGCGGGAATCGTTGAATCGGAGTGGAACAAGATGCGCAGGACGCTCGGACCGACCTTGGTGTACGGAGCGGAAACGAGATCGTACTCGTGCTTGGCCAGTGCACCGTACCAGCTGGACAGATCCAGCAACTCGATCTTGACCTCAAAACCAACTGGCTTAGCGGCGGCCTGCATCTGTTCAAACAGTGACTGCTCGGCAGGAACCGACTGGTTGGTGGAAACCGGGAACTTCAGAGTGAGGCGTTTGCCGTCCTTGACTCGGTAACCTTCGGAGTCGCGCTCGCTCCAGCCGGCAGCATCGAGTAGCTCGTTAGCCTTGGTGGCATCGGTGGTGAACTTTGAGTCATCCGAGATACCCAGTGGTTCAACACTGGAGAGCAATGAGTAGCTGCGCTTTGCGGTGTTGAAGTACAGCGAGTTGATTCCGGAGTTCACATCGACGGAGTGCATGAACGCTTCGCGGACGCGCACATCATCAAATGGTGCCTTGGAGCTGTTCAGCTCGAGCCGATTTGAGGCGCCTGGACGTGGCGCGTCTAGGTGGCCCAGTCCGTTATCGGCGGCCGTGGAGATGGTATCTGGCTGTGGGTTGTCAATGACGTCAACCTCGCCGGACTGTAGCGCCGCATAGCGGCTGGCGGCCTCGGGGATGAAGCGCCAGATGATGCCGTCCAGATAGGAGGTGGCGCTGGCGCGTTCGGAATTTGCTGCCGGGGAGACATAATCTTCGTAACGCACCAGATTGACCGCTTGCTGACGATCCCACGATTCGACCTTGAATGGGCCGGTGCCTGCAGGGGCGGCGCAGTTTGCTGCCTGATCGCGTTTCAGTCCCTGGGGGGACTGAATTGCGGTCCACGGCATGGATAGTGATTCGAGCAACGCGTTGTCTGGCGCGGAAAGCTTAAGTTCTGCGGTGAGATCGTCGACGAGCTTGATCTGGTCAACCTTGCCCACGGCTAGGTAGCCGGTGGACGAAGCAGTATTTGGATCCTGAAGGTGCTCGATATTGGCTTTGATCGCCTCGGAGGTGAGCTTGGTTCCGTCGTGGAAGGTGATTCCGTCACGCAGTGTAATGGTGCGGGTCAGGCCATCGGCGGAAACCTCGGATTTTTCTGCCAGCCATGGGATGATCTTCCCCTCGGCGTCCTTGGTGAACAGCGATTCCATGAACTGGGATGCCACCAGTGCCTGCGGATAGTTGCCGCCCACATGTGGGTCAAGGCAGCTAGGCTCGGCGTCTCCCGAGGCGTAAACCAGCGTTCCCCCGGCGACGGGTTTTGTGTCCTTGTTAGCGGATGGATCCTCGGTGGAGGAGCAGCCGGCAATGAGGGCCGCTGCCAACGGCAGGGCTAAGGCCCCGGTGAGTAGGCGGGTGGCACGCTGATTTCGTCGCATGAACGCAGATTTACCTTTGAGTGAGTGAGAGATGACGTAGACAACCTTAGTCAACCAAGAGCCAAAGGTCAGATTTGTTCCCTTGCAGGGCAAAGGTTAATGAATCTCTCTGGTCCTTGGTCGACCGGTTGGCAGATCTTTACTTTTCGCTGGCGACGGTGAAACGACGGTTCTCGTGAACCGGAGTTTCGATTTCGTCCACGATAGCGACCGCGAAGTCCTGGGTGGACACGAAGTCACCGGCAGGGGAGTTTGCGCCGAGGGTGTAGTTGCCGGTACGGGTGCCCGGGGCGATGACTGGGGCCGGCGCGGCCATGGTCCAGGTGATCCCGGAGACCGAGGTCAACATGTCATACACGGCGCCGCTGGTCAGCGCCTCAGCCTTGTATTCTTCGGGGAATCCCGGGGTGTCGTAGAGGCGGACTCCGTCCACTTCGGTCGCTCCTGCGCCGCCGACAACGATCAGACGTGCCGGGATGAGGGTTTCGGTGATTTCCTCGAAGGCGTCAATGTATTCCTGGTGGTCGCCGCCCGTGCGCGATGGAGGCACGGAGATGACAACAACGTCGTGGTTTTTACCCAGATCGCGGTAAGCCGCGGTATCGCTCAGCTGGGCGGTGGCCGAAGCAGTGCCTTCGATGCTCTTGCCGGTGCTGCTCACGGCGGTGACTTCGTGGCCACGGCTGAGCGCCTCGGCGGTGATCTGGCTGCCTACCATTCCGGTGGCTCCGTAAACTGCAATCTTCATGATGATCCTCTCGTAGCTGTATCGTTCACTTTGATAGTATCCTTTAGATACTGAGTACTTCAACGAAACTAGGTTACCTAATGGATAGTACGCCGACGTTTAATGTTCTCGTTCCTGACTGCCCCTCACGTGAAATTATGCAACGTTTGGGAGATAAATGGACCCCTTTGGTGATGCTTACCCTAGCTAGCGGACCACTTCGTTTCTCCGAGTTACGCCAGCACATCGGTTCGGTGACTCCCAAGGTACTCACTAGCACGCTGCGTACTTTGGAACGTGACGGTCTGGTAGATCGCCAGGTGACCGCTCAGGTGCCAATCCGGGTAGATTACGAACTGACAAATTTAGGCCTCAGCCTACTTGAACCCATGGACGCTATCCGGATCTGGTCCGAAAAACATGCCGCCAAGGTTATGGCCGCCAGGGAACTCTTTGACGAAAATTAAGATTATTTTCAGCTAGGAATTGCGCTCTGCGATAAGAGCCTTGAAGAGCGCCGGCTTCCCGCGAACAATGGGGCTAAGAGCTCGATTCGCTGCGGCGTGAAAGCCGCACTGTGGGAAGGACTATCCATGACCAAGCAAGCAGTATCCAACCGACCGGCTTTCCTTGATCAACTACCGGCACAGCTTTTTATTGCCGGGGCATGGCGCGAGGGGAACAGCGGCTCAACGCTGGTCACCCGTAATCCATTTGATGATTCCGTACTTGCTGAAATCCGCCAGGCCTCTACGGCAGACGTAGACGAAGCCTACGAAACGGCCCGCGCAGCCCAGCGCGAATGGGCGGCGCTGATTCCGGCAAAGCGGGCAGCCGTGCTCAACAAGGCCGCGGACTACCTGCAGGCAAACTACGACGACTTGGTCGCGCTGCTCGTGGCAGAGTCCGGTTCCTCGGTTCTCAAGGCCAACGTGGAAGTCTCCGGAACCATCGCAGCTACCCGCGAAGCAGCCACCTTCCCAACCCGCGTGCACGGCAAGATCTTGCCGTCAAACAGTGCGGGCAAGGAAAACCGGGTATACCGCGAACCTGTCGGGGTGGTCGGTGTGATCAGCCCGTGGAATTTCCCAATGTTGCTCTCCCAGCGTTCGGTGGCGCCAGCCTTAGCGCTTGGCAACGCGGTAGTGCTCAAACCGGCTAGTGATACCCCCTTGGTAGGCGCACTGGTTTTGGCTAAGGCCTTCGAAGCTGCTGGAATCCCGGGCGGTGTGTTCAGCGTGGTAATTGGTTCGGGCTCGGAAATTGGCGATCATTTTGTAGGACACCCGGTTCCATCCTTCATTTCCTTCACCGGATCCACCCCGGTGGGGCAAAATGTTGGAAAGCTAGCGGTCTCCGGTAAGCATATGAAACGCGTTGCACTGGAGTTGGGCGGCAATGCGCCGTTTGTGGTGCTCGCCGACGCAAATATGGAGCAGGCGGTCCGCGCAGCAGCCATGGGCAAGTTCCTGCACCAGGGCCAGATCTGCATGGCGATCAACCGGATTATCGTCGAAGCCCCGGTCTACGACCAGTTTGTGGAGCAGTTTGCGGCCCACGTAGCTACGATCAAGTACGGAGATGCGGCTAACCCGGAAAACATTGTGGGGCCCATCATCAATGATTCGCAGCTCGCCAGCGTGCAGGGAAAAATCGAGCAGGCGCGAAGTGAGGGCGCCCGTGAAGTTTTGGCCGGAGAAGTTGTCGGCCGGGTGATTCCTCCGCATGTTTTTGCGGATGTCACCAGCGAGATGGAGTTGTTCCGTGAAGAGATCTTCGGTCCCGTAGTGGGCATCGTTCGGGCGGACAGTGAAGAACATGCGCTGGAGCTGGCTAACGATACCGAGTTTGGATTATCCAGTGCGGTGTTCACGACCGACATTGAAAAGGGCGTGCGCTTTGCCCGCGGCATCAAGGCTGGAATGACCCATATCAATGACATCACCGTTAATGATGAACCGCATGTGATGTTCGGTGGCGAGAAGAACTCCGGACTAGGTCGCTTCAACGGGGAATGGGCTATCGAGGAGTTCACCACCGACCATTGGATTGGTGTGCAGAGCACCGATAAGCAGTACCCGTTCTAAAAATTCTCTAGAACAAGAATCCACGCCAATTGCCCCGGGGGACAAGTTCCTCCGGGGCAATTGACTGTGCCCTGAGGGGTGCGAACTGGCCGAGGATGAGCGTTTGGAACCCGCGGTGTTAAGCGAAGGATACGGTTGACTGGCTTCCGATCCTAGGCGTCCCTTAGGCATTCCCGACTTGGTCGTATGCTTGCCAGCGCAAGAAGATCATCTTGTTGCTGCGATGGTGAAATTGCTCGTAAATCACGCCGCAGAGCTGATCCCTTCGGGGACGCTGGGTACTCAATATCTGGATCCCCGAGCAATGGTCAACACCAAAGTCGTCCAGTTGCATCGTGGAGCTATCGAGGGATACCGCGCCTTGCACGGTTAGCTGGCGCGTTCTTTCTTTGAATCTGCTGCTGGTGGCATGCGCTGCGGACGGACTGTCCTAATAGGGGTTGCTGCGCTCATCGCTGCCGCCACCGTTCCTAGTGCGGCAAGATCTTCCAGAGTGGTTCGGGTCGGGCGCATGAGCCCCACCTCGCCACGCTCAAACTTGGTGAATAATTCTGCAGGCCTGATCCATTCCGAATTTGAGGCCTCGGTGGTCTGATGCCTCGGTTCCTGCCCGGGTTGAACATGAGCCACATAGAAAAATGTGTCAAAGCGCTTGGGATTATCCGGCGGAGTGATCCAGTTAGCCCACGGACGCAGCTGGCTCACGTCCAGCTGGGCACCGGTCTCCTCGAAAATTTCCCGTCGAGCCGCGGCCAATAGGGTTCCGGCATCAAGCACCGCTTGTTCCTCGCCCTGCTCCCAGAGCGAGGAATCTTTCCACAACTTTGCGTGCTCCACGGCCAGCGCATGCGGGATTGCTTCCGAGAGGGCCTCGGCCACGTCCTGAGCGTCAACGCGTCCGCCTGGATAAACAACCATTCCGGCGGCGAAGTCCATGGTGGAGACCCGGTGCTGAATAAAGACCTCCAGCCCCTGAACACCTTCGCGAATCATCAGGACGCTGGCGGCACGTCGCGGTATCACTGGCTGGTTTTTCGGTGCAGTTGAGCTGAGGTCCATGAATCCTAGTATGGCCGAGATGTTCCGAAGCAGGGAGCACTATGACGCTCAAGCGGAGCAGGGAGAATTTACTACTCAAACTGCACGACGTGTTTTGGTGAGACCAAGTTTCGTTGATCCTTAGCTGTCCTGCGGATTTAATGACAACACAATCGATGTAGTGTGGATCACAACGAGTGGTGGTCAGGAAGGGTTTGTCATGTTTGAGCTCAACGAGGAACAACGTGAGCTAGTTGAAGCGGTTCGAGATTTTGCCGCAGAAAAAATTGCCCCTCATGCTTTGGAGTGGGATGCGAAGGAACATTTTCCCGTTGATGTTTTGGCCGAGGCTGGCGAACTGGGCGTCGGTGGCATCTACGTCAGCGAAGAGTATGGCGGTTCCGGACTCACGCGTAGCGACGCTGTCCTGATTTTCGAAGAATTGTCCAAAGCCTGCCCTACTATCGCCGCCTATATTTCCATCCATAACATGGTGGTGTGGATGATCGATAGTTATGGAACCCATGAGCAACGTTCCACTTGGCTCCCGACGATGGCAGCCATGACGGATCTTGGGTCCTATTGCCTGACCGAACCAGGCGTTGGCTCCGATGCGGCGGCGCTAAGTACCAGTGCAGTTTTGGACGGAGAGGAATACGTCCTCAACGGTGCCAAGCAGTTCATTTCTGGGGCTGGTTCTTCGGCACTGTATCTAGTCATGGCACGCACCGCGAATACCGGTGCGAAGGGGATTAGCGCTTTCCTCGTTCCAGCCGATGCTCAAGGGCTTTCGTTCGGACCAAAGGAAAAGAAGATGGGCTGGAATGCCCAGCCCACCAGGCAGGTCTTCATGCAAGATGTGCGTATTCCTGCAAGCAACCTCTTGGGTAATGAGGGCCAGGGTTTCTCGATTGCAATGAGTGGCCTCAATGGCGGCCGGCTGAATATCGGTGCTTGCTCCATCGGCGGTGGGCAACTCGCTCTCGAAAAGTCGGTGGCATACCTCAAGGAACGCGAGGCCTTTGGTGGTCCGCTGACCAGACAAGAAGCTTTGGTGTTCAAGCTTGCCGACATGGATATGGAACTAGAAGCTGCGCGAAGCTTGTTGCGCAGGGCTGCTGCGGCGCTGGATGCGAAGGCCCCGGATGCCGTACGGCTTTGCGCCATGGCCAAGCGGGTGGCGACGGATGCTGGGTTTAACGCTGCAAATACCGCGATCCAGCTGCACGGTGGTTACGGGTATCTCAGCGAATACGGGTTGGAAAAAATTGTCCGGGATCTGCGAGTACACCAGATTCTGGAAGGTACCAACGAGATCATGCAGTTGATCGTGGGCCGCGGACTGATCGAGTCCTAAGCGCCGGCAAGCCTAGAGGCCTAGCCGTGTCAGGCACGCGGCAACGCGTGCCCGATCGCTATTGTCCAGACCTAAAATCGGGAGTGGAAGGCAAGAGCGCTGAGCTAGACCGAGCTGTTCTGCGATCGCTGCGACTACGCGCAGGCTTCCGCCGCACTTGGTGAATAGCTCCCATAGTGGGGCTAGTCGTGCCGATTCGGCCAAGGCTCGGTCATGGTCACCTGTTTGTGCCGCCCGGGTGATCCGCAGTGCCAGTTCGGGCAGGGTGCCGCCAATGACCGAGTACCAGGCATCGCAGCCTGCCGCTAAGCCTTGGGCGGCCGAAGCATCACCGGATACGCCGATGCTCACGTGCTCGGGGATGACTGCGCGAATTTTGGCTACGTGCTCCCGGGCTTCGGCCGCTACGGCTGGAACTCCTGGGATTTTGATTGAGGAAATACCGGGTAACTCGGTCAGACGCAGATAAAGGTCGAGGCTGAAAGTGAAATGCGTGGTGCCCGGATTGTCATAGACAATCACCGGCAGATCGGTGTGTTTGCTTAGCGTGCGAAATAGCTCGAAGACATCTGTCTCGGTCAGCGGCTGGTAGCTCATCGGCGCCAGTAGCAATCCTGCGGCTCCCGCGCGTTGTGCGGCTGTGGCATGGGCTAGAACCTGCGAGGTGCGCAGCGCACCAACTCCGATAAAGACCGGTGTGTCTCCGGCATTCTCAACTGCCAGGTGAGCAACCCGGGCACGTTCTTGCTCAGAGAGATAAGCGTAGGATCCGGTGGATCCAAGAGCGGTGATGGAATCTACTCCTGCGCGGTTCAGGCGTCCGATAAGTGCGGAGAATGCAATTTCATCCAGATGGTCATCGACCAGCGGGGTAAGTGGGAAAGCACTGAGACCGGTAAACATGATCGAGTCTTTCGCGGTTGCAGAGTCATTGGAGAATAGAACGCATTTCGAGCGCGCCAATTTGTACGTTAGCACGGTGGTCTACGGGAGCCAGCGAGGTGAGAAGAGTGGTTTACTTCGGGTCCAAAATTTCTGAATTTGGTGGCTTAAAGCAGCGGGCTTCGGTAAGGGAGGGGCCAAGGGCGCACGATGGCTTTGCAAAAACGCACGGTCTTTTGAGCATTTTGTGCGCAAAATCCATTGACTGGTTTGACTGGTCACCATAGCTTTGAGTTGTAACCTGAATCACCTTTCAGGTTTGGGGAATCACACTCCGCACAATTTCACTTCGGGACCTGTTCAAAGCACTGGACGCCCCGCGAGGAAAGGCTAGACACGTGAAGCGAAGCAGCAAGGTCGTAACGGCCCTGACACTCAGCGCCGGGTTGGCATTAACCGCCTGCGCACCCACCGCCGAAACCGGAACTGGCGCAGAAGGCGGCGACGCCGCAAAGACTGTCAACGTCGGCATTGTCTACTCGAAGACTGGCCCACTAGCCGCCTACGGGGACGCCTACTACGAGGGGCTGCAAGCCGGCCTGGACTACGCCACCGAAGGCACGAACAAGGTCGGCGACACCGAACTGAATATCACCTATCACGATGATGGCGGAGATCCGGACAAAGCAGTTACCGTCGCCAAGGAACTGATCGGCAAGGACTACAAGATCCTGGCGGGAACCGCCTCCTCGGGGATCGCGCTGAAGCTCGTGGAGCAGGCAGCACAGAACAAGGTTCTCTACATTTCCGGGCCCGCCGCTTCGGACGCCATCACCGGCGCGAACAAGTACACCTTCCGCTCCGGACGCCAATCCATGCAGGACGTGGCTACCGCAGGCACGTTCGTTGATGATCTGAAGGACAAAAAGGTCACCGTGTTCGCTCAGGACAACGCCTTCGGGCAGGGAAACTTGGCCGCAGTTGACGCGATCCTCGGTATGGAGGGTGCCAAGGCCAGTTCCATCCTCGTTCCCGGGGATGTCACCGAATTCACCCCATTCGCCCGCCAGCTGGTCGACGCCAAACCTGACTTGGTCTTCGCGGCCTGGGCTGGGGCAACCTCCGGATCCATGTGGCAGGCGCTGGATCAGCAAGGAGCCTTCGACGTTGCACCGATCGTCACCGGGCTCGGCGATGTAGCAACATACGGCGCCTTCGGCGACGCAGGAGAAAAGATCTCCTTCCTCAACCACTACTTCCCCGGGGCCGCCGGCACCGAGGTTGAAAAGGCCATGATCTCCTCCATCGAAGAGGCGGGCAAAGAAGTGGACCTGTTCTCCCCTGACGGATTTGTCGCCGGACAGATGATCGCCCAGGCAGTAGCCGAGGGCGGAGACCACGTCGAGAAGATGGTCACCTCGCTGGAAGGCTGGAGCTTCGAAGGACCTAAGGGAGAAACCACGGTACGTGCCTCGGACCATGCGCTGATCCAGAACATGTACCAGGTGTCCCTGTCCAAGGATGGCGAAAAGTGGATTCCGGAACTCGTGGAAACCGTGCCGGGCGAAGAAGTGGCACCTCCAGAGGTCGTCAACTAGGCCTCGCAGTCCACGCGTCAAAATCTCACAAAGGTAAACCCATGCAGAAGACAACACCAGCCCTGGAGCTTCAGGGCGTGGGACTGCAGATCGGTGGAGCTCGCATCCTAGAAGATGTCAGCTTCACCGTGCAGCCCGGCGAAATGATCGGTGTGATCGGACCCAACGGCGCCGGAAAAACGACCCTGTTCAACCTCATCTCCGGGGTGCTCAAGGCCACCAGCGGAACCATCACAATGTCCGGACGCACCATGGACAAGCTGCCGATTCATGCCCGAGCAGCCGCCGGGCTAGGGCGAACCTTCCAAACTTCTTCACTGTTCCCCGGGTTGGACGTCACCGAAAATATTCGGCTTGCCGCCCAATCCAAACTCGGACAATCACTGTCGCTGCTCAGCTTCCCGCGCCGCGGGGATGCGGCCGGAGCGATTGCCGAGGATTGTATTAAACAAGTTGGCTTAGAAGCCAAGTCACGTGCCCGAGCGGCAGATCTTTCCCATGGAGACAAGCGCAAGGTGGAGATCGCAATGCTGCTCGCGGCAGACCCGGCGGTGATCTTGCTCGATGAACCCATGGCCGGAGTCGGTTCCGGAGATGTCCTGGGACTGGAAGAAATCATTCGGCGGATGCACCGCGAATCGGGACGCACCTTGATGATGGTCGAACACCACATGGACGTGGTGCTCGGGCTGGCCGACCGGGTGGCGGTTATGCACAACGGCAGCCTGCTAGCCATCGATGAACCGGACGCAATTATTGCCAATGAAACGGTACAAAGCGCCTATCTCGGACAGGGAGCAGCTTAGATGAGCCAGGAAAGCATTGAACCTATCCTGCGAGTGCGCGGCCTGCATGCCGCCATCGAGGGGTCCCAAGTGGTGGACGGTGTCGACTTCGAGGTCCCGGCCACCGGAATTACCGCGCTGCTCGGCCGTAATGGTGTGGGCAAAACCAGTACCATCAAAGCCATTATTGGGCTGATTCAACGTACCGGCGGAACCATTGAGTTAGCCGGAGAACGCATAGACAAGGTTCCTACCCACAAGATCATTCAACGCGGTGTGGGCTATGTACCCGAAGACCGCGAGGTGTTCTCCGCGCTGAGCGTGGCCGAAAATCTGAAACTTGCCGAACGCGACGAACACCCCAACCGCCAGCTGGTCGAAGAACTCTTCCCCGACCTGGTCAAGCGCTCTAGCCAAGCGGCCGGTTCACTCTCGGGCGGGCAACAGCAGATGGTTTCGCTGGCTCGGGCGCTACTGAACGTCAACAAATTGCTGCTGGTGGATGAGCCAACCAAGGGGCTTGCACCAAAGATTGTGCAGGAGGTTGCCGAGGCACTGACGGTAGCGGCGCACAGTGTGCCGATTCTGCTGGTGGAACAAAACCTCTCGGTGGTTCGCCAGCTAGCGGCCGGCGCCATCATTTTATCCGGAGGCAAAGTGGTGCACCGCACCGATTCGGCCACCAATTTTCTTGATGACGAGGCGCTGACCCAACGGTTCTTGGGTGTGCAAAGCGAAGAAGCGTTGGAGCAAGCGGCCGAAACAACCAGCGGAGGGATTGTATGAGCACCCTGATACTTCTCCTGATTACCGGCGTCGGACTCGGCGCACTGTACTTCCTGGTGGCTTCCGGGCTGTCGCTGATTTACGGATTGATGGGTGTGCTGAACTTTGCCCACGGTGCGTTTCTGACCCTGGGGGCCTTCGTCTCCTGGGAGATGTCGCGGCGTATCGGCGAGGGAACCTGGCTGACATTTATCATCACGCTGGTTATCGGCGCCGCGGTTGGCGGAGTCTTTGCGGCCTTGACCGAATTTGCGCTCATTAGACCGCTGTACAACCGGCATATTGAACAGGTGCTGGTCACCGTCGGTTTGTCTCTGGCGGCAGTGGCAATCTTCGAAGGCGTCTGGGGGACCGACCCGCAGTACACCAAGGGACCGGAGTGGTTCACTCGGACCACCGACGTACTGGGCGCGCAGGTTCCCAATGACCGGTTTGTCACTATCATCGTCGCGGCGCTAGTGCTGCTGGGTGTGGTGTTGTTCTTGAAGAAGACCCGTTATGGAATGATCATCCGCGCCGGCGTGGAGAACCGATCAATGGTTACCGCGCTGGGCATCGATGTACGCAAAGCCTTCACCCTGGTTTTCACCATTGGCGGTGCCGCCGCCGGTATCGGTGGGGTGCTGGCCAGCCACTACTTCGGTTATGTATCCCCGGCCTTGGGCGGATCCTTGTTGATCTTCGCGTTTATCGTGACGGTGATTGGCGGACTCGGCTCACTGTCCGGGGCAGCCATAGCCTCCGTGGTGGTTGGAGTGCTGCAGCAGATCACAAACTTCTATTGGGGTGTGGGTGACTTCGTGGTAATCGTGTTGCTGGCGGTTGTCCTGTTGACCAAGCCCACCGGACTGATGGGGAAGACAGCATGAGCCCTGAACCTACGAATACCTTGCCTTCTGAAGAATCGACCGGCGAGCGCCGTGAACCAACAGCGGCTGTGGCCGTGGACAAAGTGGCCCGTCGGGTCCGTGTCCAGCCCTCGCACCGGGTGAAAACGCCCGGTGCCAGAGTCGGAGTCTGGGTGCTGGGCCTGCTGGCGTTGTTGCTCATGGCGGCGCTGCCGCTGTTGAACATTTCAATTCCAGGCGTCTTGCCTACCCCTACGTATCAGCCAGGGACGCTGCAGCTGTTGGCGATGTGCCTGCTGATGGCTGCCGCGGCGCTGAGCTATCACCTGCTGATCGGTGTGGCCGGACTGCTGTCCTTTGGACACGCACTGTACTTTGGTGCCGGCTCCTACGGACTGGCGATTATTCTCAACAATCTGGGTTTGCCGTTGCTGCCGGCCATGGGATTGACGTTGGTGGTGGCATTGGTGCTTTCCACCTTGACGGGGATGGTCGCGCTGCGCGTGACTGGCATTCCGTTTGCCATGGTGACCTTGGCTTTTGCCCAGGCCGGTAGCGTGCTGGTGCGGCGTAATCCCGGCGGTGCCACCGGCGGTGAAGAGGGAGTGAGTCCTGATACCGCGGGTATCCCGGATTTTTTGATTGGCGTGGCCAATACCCGGAACCTTTACTGGCTTTCGTTGCTGACCTTGCTGGTGGTGATCGTGGTGGTTACTTGGGTGCAGTCATCTCGTGCCGGGCATGTGGCCGCCGCGGTACGCGAGAACGAGTTGCGTGTGCGGGTGTTGGGATTGCAGCCATACTGGGCGAAGCTGCTGATCTTCGTGGTGGCCGGTGTGCTGGCGGCGGCGGTCGGCATGGTGTTTGTGCTGCTGCAGTCCGGAACGGTGCCCCGGCAGGTTTCTGCGGACTTCACCATCACCTTGCTGGTGATGGTGGTACTCGGCGGGGTCGGTTCGAAGTGGGGCGCGGTGATTGGCGGGGTGTTGTACACGCTGTTAGATCAGCGGTTGAGCGCTTTGGCGAACTCCAGCGCGGTGGAGTCGCTGCCGGCGTTCTTGCATGTGCCATTGTCCGAACCGCTATTTATTCTCGGAACCCTCTTTGTGCTGGTGGTGCTGTTCATGCCCGGTGGTTTGACCGGTGCGGTACGCCGGTTGCGTGAGCGTTTCACTTCCAATCCGGCAGCCAAGAAGAATTAAGGAACGGTCATGAGCAAGGATCAAGGCCTTCATACGTTGGGATGTTGGACTACCGATCGGTCGCTGAGCACCCCGGAACGTATTGCCATCGATGACCGAGGAGTGCGGACCACCTACCGGGAGCTTGAACGCCGGGCGATCGCCTTAGGTGCGAAGTTCATGGCCGCGGGTTTTGGCGTGGGGGATCGGATTGCCACACTCTCGGGGAACAGTGCCGACCACGTGGTGTTGTTTTTCGCCTGTGCCAAGGCCGGGCTGGTGCTGGTGCCGCTTTCCTGGCGGTTGACTTCCGTGGAGCTGCGGGAGCAATTGTCGATTGCCGACCCCTCGCTTTGGGTGGTGGAAGACGAGTTCCAGACGCTGGCCGAACAGAGCAACGCTCAGCTGATACAACCGGTCCCCGTGCTCACCATGGGGCCGGCGGGAGTAGAAGCGAGCGTCGAAGGTCCTGCGCGCGAACGCAATGAACTGCGCGGTTGCGCCCCTACCGATGATGATCCATTGCTGATGGTATTCACCTCGGGTTCCGAAGGCAAAGCCAAGGCCGTGGTGCTGACCCACGCAAATTGTTTCTGGAACAATTTGGCTCTCTCACGCACGGTGGACCTCACCAGTCAGGACACTATTCTGGCGGTGCTGCCGCAGTACCATCTGGGCGGCTGGAATATCCAGCCGTTGTTAGCCTGGTGGGTCGGTGCCACGGTAGTACTTGAACGGACCTTCGACGCCGGACGGGCACTGCAATTGCTGGCGGACCGCAAGGTCACCATGATGATGGGGGTGCCCGCACATTACCGAATGCTGGCCACCCATCCGGAGTTTGAATCGACGGATCTGACCGCGTTGCGACTGGCAGTAGCGGGCGGGGCGCCGATGCCGCCGAGCCTGCTGCGTTGCTGGCATGGGCGTGGTGTGGCTCTGGTCCAGGGCTATGGGCTGAGCGAAGCTGGACCGAATGTCCTGTGCCTAGCCAGCGAAGAGGCGATGAGCAAGATTGGTTTCGCCGGGCGGCCCTACCCGCACGTGAAAGTGAAACTTGTTGATGCGGTCACCGGCGAAGAAATCCACGGGGCCGGTGCTGGCGAACTGCTGGTGAGCGGTCCGAGCGTATCTCCGGGATATTTTCGTGACGCCGCCGCGAGCGCCCACGCTTTTGCTAACGGGTGGCTGCGCACCGGTGACCTGGTGCAACGTGATGACCAAGGGTATCTGAAGGTGATTGACCGGATTAAGGACCTGTACATTTCCGGTGGGGAAAATGTTTCGCCTACCGAGGTGGAACAGGTACTGCTGACTCATCCTGCGGTGGCCGAGGCTGCCGTCATCGGGGTTCTGGACGACAAATGGGGTGAGGTGGGGCAAGCCTGGGTGGTCCTGGCGGCACACACTCATGCCGATGCCACCGAGCTAGCGGCGCATTGCGCCAAACAGCTGGCCCGATACAAGATTCCGGCAACGTTCAAGTTCGCCTCGGCGTTGCCTCGGGTCGGAATTGAAAAGGTTTCGCGGCAGAAATTGCGTGATCTGGGACGGGCCGAACAACTTTTAATGCGGCAGGAGGATCAGCGATGAGTACGGTGACACCAAGGACCCAGCGGGGGACTCGTACCCGCAGCAAGATTCTGGCGGCGGCCGAGAAGGTGTTTGCCACCTTGGGCTATCACGACGCGTCGATTGTGAAGATCACCGAATGTGCCGGAGTCGGGTTGGGGACCTTCTACCTGTACTTTGCGGGTAAGCACGAGATCTTTGATGAGGTCGTCGAGGATCTGAACCGTCGGGTGCGCATGGCCATGGCTGAAGCCTCGGTGGCGGAAGAAAACAGGTTTGCCGCCGAGCGGGCGGGCTTCAAGGCCTTCTTCCACTTCACCGCACAGCATCCTGCGCTGTATCGGATCATCAAGCAGGCGGAGTTTGTCTCACCCGGAGCGTTGCGTAAGCACTACAGCAAAATCGTTGAGGGGTACATTCAAGGCCTCGAAGCGTCGCAACAGGCAGGGCAGATCCGGGCGATGAACCCGGAAGTAGCCGCCTGGGCCTTGATGGGTATCGGTGAATTGGTGGGTATGCGCTGGGTGTTATGGGAAGGAACCGAGGACTCTTCGGGGCACCGCCCCGAGATGCCCGAGGAAGTATTTGAAGAAATGATGAACTTTATTGATCGTGCGTTGGCGCCAACCGGCGCGCAACCAACCGTGGAAGGTTAAGCCCCATGACCGAAACTAAGACAACCTCAGCCCCAGCCGAAGCAACCCTGGCCGGACGCACCGCACTCATTACCGGCGGGGCGTCGGGTATCGGCTTGGCCTGCGCGAAGAAGCTGAGCGCGCAGGGGGCAACCGTCACGGTGGCAGATTTGAATGCTCAATTAGCTAACGAGGTGGCGCAAAGCCTTGGGGGCAAGGCGTGGGCCGTAGATCTGTCCGATACCAAGGCGTTGGAAGAACTGAGCCTGGATACCGACATTCTGATCAATAATGCCGGGGTGCAGCGGGTGGCCCCGATTCATGAGTTTGATCCCGAAGCATGGCGGCTCATTCACCGGCTGATGCTCGAATCCCCGTTTTTGCTGATCCGTGCGGTGCTACCGGGAATGTATCAGCGCGGGTATGGGCGCATCATCAACCTCTCCAGCGTCCATGGTCTGCGGGCCAGCCCCTTCAAAAGCGCGTATGTCTCGGCGAAGCACGGGTTGGAAGGATTATCCAAGGTCACCGCGCTGGAAGGTGCCGAGCACGGCGTGACCAGCAACTGCGTCAACCCCGGATATGTTCGCACCGCACTGGTGGAGAAGCAGATCGCGGATCAAGCCAAACTCCATGGCATTGCGCCGGCCGAAGTGGTGGAGAAGATCATGCTTACCGAGGCAGCGGTTAAACGCCTGGTGGAACCCGAGGAGGTTGCTTCCCTGGTGGCCTGGCTGGCGCAGGATGAGGCCGGCATGGTCACTGGCGCGTCCTACACCATGGACGGCGGGTGGAGTGCCCGATGACTGAAAACACCTACCGCACCGAGTGGGTGCCGGTCAACGGCGGCGACTTACAGGTTGGGCTGTGGGGTCCAACCGATCGGCAGGCTCCAACGGTACTACTGATTCATGGAGTCACCGCATCGCATAAAGCCTGGGGCATGGTCGCCCAAGCGCTGCCCGGGGTGCGCGTGATCGCCCCAGATCTGCGCGGCCGGGGCCGCAGCAACCAGCTGCCAGGACCTTACGGCATGCCGGTACACGCCGCGGATCTGGCCCGGGTTGCAGATCATTTCAGCGCCGGACCGATCCCGGTGATCGGGCACTCGATGGGTGCTTTCGTGTCCTTGGTCTTCGCAGACCTCTACCCGCATCTGGTCTCTTCGCTGCTGCTGGTGGACGGTGGCCTGCCATTGCAGGTTCCCGAAGGGCTGGATGACGAGCAGATCATCGATGCGGTCCTTGGTCCCGCGGCGCAGCGCTTGTCGATGACCTTCGAATCGGTGGCCGCGTACCAACAGTTCTGGAAACCGCACCCCGCCTTCGCCGACAACTGGAACGACGTGGTTGATGAGTACATCGAGTATGACCTGGACGGTGCCGCTCCGCAGCTGCGCCCGGCCACAAAATATCAGGCATTGGCCGAGGACACCGCGGAACTACACCGCGGAGCTTCACTGTTCCAGGCCTTGGAAGAACTTCGTCATCCGGTGACATTCCTGCGCTCGCCGAAGGGGCTGATGGGTGCCGAGCCGGGACTGTATACGGCAGAGTATGTGCAGTCGTGGGCGCAGAAGCTGCACGGACTGAAAACCGAAGAAGTGCCGAGGACCAATCATTACACGATCGTGATGGATGCTCCCGGATGCGATGTGGTCACCGGGCATATCCAAGGCATGCTCGGGCACCGCACCGACGCGTAGTAATCACGTACGTCCAGGCAGCACAATGCCCGGCATGATCACCATCTGAGGGTGGGTCTCATGCCGGGCATCAAGTTTTGCTGCTTTTACTTAGTCACCAATTCCGGGCTGCTGCCCAGCTGCGCGGTGGGTACCCGGTAGGTCTCGCGAGCGGTCAACGCGGAAATTGTTGCAATCAACGAAATTGCGGCAGTGAACAGGCTGATCTTGACCCAGCCTCCTGGTTCTAGACCGCCCATGGCGGCCACGATGGACGGAGCAAACCCAGCCATGAGGAATCCGAGTTGGGTGCCGATCGCCAGTCCCGAGAAGCGCACCTTGGAAGAGAACATCTCGGCGTAGAAGCTAGGCCAGACGGCATTGGCCGCTGCGTAAGCGCAGGAGAAGACCGCCACAGAAAGAGCGAACTGCAAGAGCGTATTGTCTGTTTCCATGCTGCGCAGGTAGAACGGCATAACGATTGCGGAAGAGATTGCTCCGTAGATGAAGACTGGCTTGCGGCCGATGGCATCTGCAAGTTTGCCGAACAAGGGTTGGGTAAACAAAGCGCCGATATTGCCTGCAACAACAAGCCATAGGGTGATCGAGGCGTCCATATTTCCGATGTTCTTGCCGTAAGAGATGGCAAGCGTTCCGTACACGGTGGACACGGCGGCAATAAATGCGCACAGCACCACACGCAAGACATCTTTCCAGTGGAACTTCAGCAGGACTGCCAGTGGCAGCTTAGCGATGTTATTGCTCTTTTTCGCTTCCTCGAACTCTGGGGTTTCATGCAGTGAACGGCGGATGAAGAAAGTCACCAGCACCACTACGGCAGAAAGCCAGAAGGGGATGCGCCAGCCGATACCGTATTTGATGTCATCGGGCAGTGCCATGACAGGGATGAAAATGAGTGCGGCGAGGATCTGGCCGCCCTGGGTTCCGGTCAGTGTCCACGAGGTGAAGAAGCTGCGGCGGTGATCAGGTGCGTGCTCCAGGGTCATTGAGGATGCGCCGGCCTGTTCGCCAGCTGCAGAGAGTCCCTGGCAAAGCCGAGCGAGCACCAGCAGGATCGGAGAGAGCCAGCCGACTTGTTCGAAGGTCGGCAAGCAACCGATAGCGAAGGTTGAGGCGCCCATGAGCACCAAGGTGAACATCAAAACTTTTTGACGTCCGATACGGTCACCAAAATGTCCTAAGACTACCGCGCCGATAGGTCGTGCGATGTAGGCAAAGCCGAAGGTTGCCAAGGACATGACCGAGGCGTTCGCGTCGGCGTCGGGGAAGAAAATATGCGGGAAGATCAGTGCTGCGGCGGAGCCGAAGATGAAGAAGTCGTAGTATTCGACGGCGCTTCCCATGAAGCTGGCGACTGCTGCCTTAACGGGGGTGCGTTTCCCGGTGCCGGGCACTTGAGAGGCCGACGGTTCGCGTGTGGAGGGCATCGGAAAACTCCTTTGTTTTGTTGCGGGCGAGCTGAAGAACAAAAATATGTGCGCTATACGTACACTTGTACGTAATGTGTACATTGATATAGAGTAGATGTAAATCACAGTCAGCGCAATATCTGCGTAAAGCATGACGGAAAGTTGGGTAACACGGTGAGTACTCTTACTCAGTCCTATCTGGTCGGACTCATTGGTGACGGGGTGCTGCCTTCGTTGACCCCACCCATGCACGAACGCGAAGCGGATGCGCAATCGCTGCGCTACCTCTACCGGCCCATTGACCTCACGGTCCTGCAACGCGGGGCACAAGACGTCGGGGAACTGCTCAAATCCGGTGCCGAACTGGGATTTAACGCCTTCAACATTACCCATCCGTGCAAGCAAGTGGTCATTGATTACCTCGATGAAGTCAGCGAGAACGCCACAGCCATCGGCGCGGTGAACACCGTCATCATCAAAGACGGAAAATTCTTTGGACATAACACCGACGCCTCGGGCTTCGGCTGGGCGCTGGCCGGCGGGCTGCCCGAAGCGAAGCTGGATAAGGTCCTGCAGCTAGGCGCTGGGGGAGCCGGGGCGGCGGTCGCTTTTGCCCTGCTCGATGCGGGAGTTAAGGAACTGTTCCTGTCAGACCCGGATACCGCGCGGGTAGCCGAACGTGCAGCCGAACTGAAAACTCATTTCCCACACGCCGCAATTGTGGCGATCCGCCCCGATGAGGCACCGGCGCGGCTTGCCGACGTGGACGGACTGCTCAACGCAAGCCCCATCGGCATGCATCACCACCCGGGACTGCCGCTGGACATTTCAAATCTCACGTCCCGGCACTGGGTGGCCGACTGCGTCTACCGGCCGGTGGACACCGCGCTGATTCTTGCCGCCCGCGATCTAGGATGCCAAGTGCTCGATGGCGGAAATATGGCGGTTGGACAGGCAGTTGATGCCTTTGGCATCATCACCGGGTTAACCCCGGACGCCGGCCGAATGCGCGCTCACCTGCTGGAAATGCTGGAGGCAGGACTCTAATGCGCACTTCGATAGCCACCGTCTGCCTCTCGGGCACGCTCGAAGAAAAAATGCTTGCCTGCGCCAAGGCAGGCTTTGACGGCATTGAAATCTTCGAACAAGATCTCACCGTCAGCCCGATGTCTCCCGAAGAAGTCAGGGCCTTCGCCGCACGGCTCGGGCTCAGCCTGGACCTCTTTCAGCCTTTCCGTGATTTTGAGGGAGTTGAAGAAGAGGTCCTGGTGGCGAACTTGCGCCGCGCCGAAGCGAAATTCCAGCTGATGCAGCGCCTTGGCATGGACCTGATCCTGCTGTGCTCCAACGTGGGCACCGCGACGATCAATGACGATCAGCTTTTCGCCGCGCAGATCCGCCGCCTTGCAGACCTCGCAGCGCAGTATGGCGTGCGCATCGCCTACGAGGCCCTGGCCTGGGGCAAGTACGTGGATACCTACCAGCATTCATGGGAGATCGTGAAGCTGGTTGACCGCGACAACGTAGGGCTGTGCATTGACAGCTTTCACATTCTTTCGCGCGGTGACGATCCGGCGCAGATCGCCCAGATCCCAGGGGAGAAGATCTTCTTTGTGCAGCTTGCCGACGCACCAGTGCTGTCCATGGACATCCTTTCCTGGTCGCGGCACTACCGCGTTTTTCCGGGTGAAGGCGGCTTTGAACTAGACGTATTCCTTGGCTACCTCGTACGTTCTGGATATTCCGGGATCGTCTCCCTGGAGATTTTTAACGACGTCTTCCGGCAGTCAAATGTTGAGCTCACCGCCATCGATGGGCTGCGTTCATTAATTTGGCTCCAGGCACGCACCGCAGCGCTACTGGGGACAGAAGAAGTCAGGGATAACCTCAATCTGGTTTCGCTGCCCGGCGTCCAGGAAGCCAGCGGTTTCGACTTCGCCGAAATCCGCACCGAAGACCCGGAACTGATTGCGCAAATGCTCGCCCAGCTAGGGTTCTCCTTCCTCGGCCAGCATCGGCGCAAACCCGTACAGCTCTGGTGCGCCGGAGATGCACGCATTATCGTCAATTCGCAACGCAGCCGCGCGGTCACCGCGAGCGTAAGCGGACTGAGTATTCAAGTCCCAGACCCGTCCGCCGGACGTGCCCGGGCCTCCGCGCTGTTGGCCAAGCCAGTGTCGCGCCACCACACCAAGGACGAGCAGGAAATTTCCGGGTTCAGCGCCCCGGACGCCACGGAGGTGTTCTTCGGCTCCGCCGCGCTGACCGCGGCGTGGGAGGCTGAATTCGGTGTGCTGCCGGGAACCGCGCAGCCCACCGAGAAGGGGAGCATTGAATCAATCGACCACATCAACCTTGCCCAGCCATGGCAGGCCTTTGATGAATCGGTCCTGTTTTACACCAGCGTGCTGAACCTGGAAGCAAGGCCCGGCACAGAGGTGCCAAGCCCTATGGGCCTCGTGCGCTCCCAGGTGCTGCGTACCGCCGATGGCGGGGTGCGGCTGGCGCTGAACATCGTGCCGCAGGGGTTGGAAGCAACCATTGACCGTCACCATGAATACCCGGAACATGTCGCATTGCGTACCGACGACGTGGTGGCGTTAGCGCGCCGCGCACAAGCGGCAGGAATGGAATTCTTGCAAGTTCCGGCGAACTACTATGAAGATCTTGTGGCTCGTTTTGACATCGATGAGAAGTCCTTGGCGACCCTGAAGGAATTAAACCTGCTCTACGACAGCGACGAGCATGGAGTGTTTCTGCACTTTTACACGGCTACCGTGGGCAATATGTTCTTTGAGGTGCTTGAACGCCGCGACGGCTACGATGGATACGGGGCACCCAACGCCCCGATTCGCCTTGCAGCGCAGTTTGAGCACAATCGTTTTAATCGCTCTTAACTGTGCCGAGGACCGAACATCTAGGTGAAAATGGGGACCCTTATCTTGGCAGAGCAGCCCGACTATTATGTGAAATCAGCGGAGAAGACCCTGGCGGTGCTGCTCGCGTTTAAGGGAGGAAATACGGCGCTGACCGTATCTCAGGTGGCGACCGCCACCGAACAGACTCGGGCGTCGGCCCGACGTTTTCTGCTGACCCTGGTGGATCTTGGCTATCTGGAAATTGAGGGAAATACCTACCGTCAGACCCCACGGGTGCTCGACGTGGGCGCTGCCTACCTCTCGGGTCTCACCCTGCCGCGGGCTGCTATTTCCCATCTGCAGCAACTGGCCCGGGAACTGGATGAAACCAGCTCGCTGTGTGTGCTCGAAGGCCAGGACATCCTGTATGTGGAACGAGTTTCCGCACCGCGCCTGCACCAGATGAATGTGTCAATTGGTAACCGCTTGCCGGCCTGGACGACCTCCATGGGACGTGTGCTCATTGCGAATTTGAGTGCCGGTGAACGCGCAGAATTTTTGAAAGGCATTGAACTGCGCCGATACACCGAGCATACGGTGGGTTCTCTGGCGGAGCTGAATGCGGAGCTGGACCGGGTGGCCGGCCAAGGATGGTCGCTGGTGAACCAAGAGCTCGATGAGGGCCTACGTGGATTGGCCGTGCCGGTTTACCGGGGCAATCAGCTGCTCGGTGCGCTCAACGTATCGGTTCAATCGGGCCGTGCCGACGATTTCTCGATTTCTCAGACCCTGCTCCCTGCCCTGCGCCGCGCAGCCAAGGAGATTGCCGCCGACTTCGGCGGCCGGGCCGACTAGTTCGGCCGGCTGCAATAACAAGGTTTATGCGGGCGCGAAAAGCAGGGTGCCGGCGGTGGCGACAACAACGATCACCAGCGTGCCGCATAGACCCAGCACCAGTGCCTTGCCTCCGGATTTCACGATGCTACGCAGGTGCACGCCCAAGCCGAGTGCAAACATTGCCGCCGCCAGCAAGAGCGTCTGCAGATTCTGTGTCACCGAAAGCATCGGCTCTGGCAGGAGATCTGCAGTACGCAGCAGCATTGCAGCGATGAATCCTAGGACGAACAATGGGATCAGCGGCGGATTTTTCCCACCTTCTATCGAGTGCTTGCGCCGCATGTAAAGGCCAAGACCAGCAATGATCGGTGCCAGCAGCACCACGCGCGCCAGTTTGACGGTCACCGCGACAGCCAAGGCTGCGGCACTGACCGATCCGCCCGCCGCCACCACCTGGGCGACCTCATGGGTCGAGGCGCCAATCAGCATCCCGATGCTGCGATCATCCATGCCCAACAGGGATCCTAACAACGGCATGGCTGGAATCATGAGCGTGCCGAAAAGCACGACCAGCCCGATAGCGGTGGCGACCTGATCTTGTTTTGCCCGGGTGACGTTTTCGGTTCCCGCCACCGCTGCTGCGCCGCAGATCGAAAATCCTGTGGCGATCAGCAGCCGCTGGGGTAATTCGATGCCCATCTTTGCTCCGATCCACAACGTGGCCGCAAAAGTCACCGAGACCGAAAGCAGGACCACCAGCAGCACCCCCGGGCCGAGCCCAACGATGGTCCCCAAAGATAGTTGCAGGCCGAGCAGCACAATGCCTAGGCGCAGTAACTTCTTGGAAGCTATGGCAACGCCGGAGTCCAGTATCTGGGGCACCGGGGCGATGTTGCGCCAGAGCGCACCGAGCAGGATCGCCATTAATAGGGCGCTGAATCCGTTGAGGAAACTGCTGGCAAAGATACACAGCAAACCGGTAGCTAGACAGACAACGAGCCCGGGAACCACGGATTTGAGGTTTGTGCGGGACACTGGTCGTCTCAACGACGCATCACGTAGTTTTGCGCCGGTGCCTGGGGACTGACCATTTTTCTGCATACATTCAATTTCTCATGCCGGTGCCAGTTCGGGTATTCCTCGATCTGCTATCACAGGCATATGATCATGATATGGATCGTCCTGCCAATGATTTGCAAGATATTGCCCAATGGATTCAGGTCTCGTCGCTGACGCTGCTAGTAGGAATCGCGGACCATGGGAGCCTGAGTGCAGGAGCGCGGGCTGTCGGCATCGCGCAGCCCAATGCTACCCGCGCCCTGAAGACTCTGGAAAGACGATTGGGCTACCCGCTGATCATCCGAAAAACCACCGGATCCACGCTGACCGCCGAAGGAATCCTCACCGTGCAATGGGCACGCGAAGTCCTTAGCTCCCTGGACAACTTGGCCGCTGGTGCACGCACCTTGGCAAGCGAAGGCGAAACGGAGTTGCTCTTCGCCGCCAGCATGACCGTGGCCGAATACCTTGCACCCTCATGGATCGGCACGCTGCACCGCAAGCTTCCACAGGTGAAACCGCGCATGCGCATCATGAATTCGCAGGACGTGATTGCCGCGGTGCAAAACGGCGAATTGGCGTTCGGATTTGTTGAGACCCCGCAGATCCCAGCAACGCTGCGATATCAAAAGGTCTGGGATGATGCGATGGCGGTAGTTGTTGATCCTTCGCATCCCTGGGCTCAGCGCGGCTCTCCGCTAAGCGTGCACGAGCTGCAGAGCACCGCACTGATTGAACGTGAGGACGGCTCCGGAACGCGGGCATTCTTAGATTACATTTCCCATGTCGAGCGGCCCGAACCGATTGCCGAATTTAACAGCAACTCGACCATCTGCCAGTGCGTCGCCGCGGGGATGGGGCCGGCGGTGCTTAGCCAGCTAGCGGTGGAAGGAGCGCTGTGGCAAGGCAGGCTTGTGGAGATTGAATTCGAAGGACCAAGCATGCTCCGCGAATTCCGTGCCATCTGGCCGCGGAACCATGCCTTGAGCACGACCGAGCAGACGATGCTCGACATCGCGTGCGGAATTGAAAGCCGGGACGACTAGCGACCCGGCCGCACTCCTAGTTCGCCAGCTTGGAAATCTCGGCTTCCAGCAGCGCAGACAGGCGGCGCACGCCTTCGGTGATAGTCGCTTCGTCCACGGCGCAGAAGGCTAAACGGAGTTTATGGTGCGCCGATTCCGAAGAGCTGAATGCAGCACCTGGAATGAAAATGACTCCGGCGTCCACGCCCTTTTGCAATAGCTCATAGGTATCTATTCCTGCTGGCAGGGTCAACCAGATGAAGAAGCCACCCTCTGGGTGCGTGTGGGTAATCCCCTCCGGCAAGTGCGTAGCCAGGGCTTGAAGCATCGCATCGCGCCGGGAACGGTAGAGGTCGTTGTAGGTCTTGATCTGCCCGCGCCAATCATGCTCGGTGAGGTAGGCGCTGATGATCATCTGGTTCAAAGTCGGTGGGCATAGTGCCACTGCCTCGCCAGCGAGGTAGAAGCGGCGGAACAAATGAGTTGGAACCGCAGCCCAACCAATGCGCAGCCCGGGGGAGAAAATCTTGGAGAAGGAGCCCATGTAGATGACGTTCTGCTCATCGAGGCTACGCAACGTTGGGGCGGCCTCGCCTTCGTAGCGCAGCATGCCGTAAGGGTTGTCCTCAAGAATCAGCACGCCTGCTTCGCGGCAGATCTCCACAATTTCCGGGCGGCGTTCGGCGGCCAAGGTAATGCCCGACGGGTTGTTGAAGTTTGGAATGGTGTACAGGAACTTGATTCTCTCGCCAGCGGCTCGCAACTCGTCAATTTTTGTGCGCAGTGCCTCGGGAACCAGTCCATGCTCGTCGGTGAGCACCGGCGCGGCCTTCACCTGGTAGGCCTCAAAAGTGTTCAGTGCACCTACGTAGGTAGGGTCTTCGCAGAGCACGGTGTCACCCGGGTTGCAGAAAACCTTGCACGCCATGTCCTGAGCTGACTGGGAGCCGTTGGTAACGACCACGTCGTCTACCGAGACGTTGGTGATGCCTTCCGCGGCCATGACCTCAAGGATCTGCTCGCGCAGTTCGGGGGTACCCAGGCCGGAACCGTATTGCAATGCTATAGGGCCTTGCTCGGTGATGATTCGCCGAGCAATGTCGCCAATTTTTTCCAGGGGAAGTACCTGAAGGTAAGGATTTCCGCCGGCTAAGGAGACAAGGGACGGATCCAAGGACAATTCGAAGACATCGCGGACCGCGGACTGCTTGATCCCGGCTGCGCGTTCGGAGAACAGTGCTTCGTGGGTCGTCAGCAACGTGTCGACTGGCTGGTTCGTTGACATGGTCCTCCTCGACCGGCAGCTCCCCACTAGTTGCGGGAAGTAGGGCATCGCCTCTGGGGGTACCCGAGCGAAGTTTTCTATTAGGACACTTTAGTAGACCATTAGTAAATTTACCAGATGATAAAAAGCCCTGATTATCCCGTGGGCAGGTCTTTGGTTTCTGCCTCAGGCGCCGGGCGCTGATCAAGCCAAGCCTGAATGGCACTGGGGCGTATGCGCCGATGCGTTCCACGATATTCCACGGGAATAATGCCTGCATCGGCCAGCTTGCGCAGATATGAATTCGAGATCCCCGCCATCTGCGCCGCCTGCGAGGTGTTCAGCAGTAGCTCGGTGGTGCCGATACTGACCGACTCGCCAGCCGCAAACCGGTTCAACACCTCAAGCAGTGCGTCATGCGCGTCCTTTGGCAATTGCAATGCGGTGCCGTTGACAAAAACCGTCGTGTCCTCCGACTCGCTCAATGCGCGTTGCAATCGCGTAGTAGTTTTCTCGTCCAGTGCTTCGAAGGTGCGGACCCGACCAAGGGCCGAAGTAGGTGATGCCATATGTTCATCTTGCCTGAGGAAAGAGGAGAATGCATTGATTTTGGACCGGAGTCAACGCGTGGGATTTTTTGTCGATTATGACCCGAATGCGACGAGCGGGGGTTGTGCCACGTTCAGCGGTTACCGTATGGTGGAAATTGTAGGTCTAAAGAAAGTACTGACCAGCCATCTTCCGGCACACCACGACGGAGCGTTTCGCCTTACCTGGCAACGGCGGAGTGGGAATTGTGTACAAGGAAGCCTGATGTCCACCTTAAATGCGTCGGTTCGGGTTCCTTTGCGGTCGGATGAATGGTCATGCGCGTTCCTACGCTATGCCACAAGTTTCGTGGGTACTGCGTTTTCGTGAATCAGAACTTTCTTGAAAGCAGTGACTTTTAATGTCTATTGAAACCAGCTCAGACCTGACCACCATCACCGACGAAGAGATCTTCAACGCCCATCTTGGCGGCAAGCTCACCGTCGCATCGAAGATGCCCCTGAATTCCAAGCGTGACCTGTCCATTGCTTACACTCCGGGTGTCGCGAAGGTATCGCAGGCCATCGCCGATGATCCTGCAATGCACGCCACCCACACCTGGGCTTCGCGTCTGGTCGCCGTCATCTCGGACGGAACCGCGGTCCTCGGACTCGGCGACATCGGTGCCGCCGCTTCGCTCCCGGTCATGGAAGGCAAGAGCGCCCTCTTCAAGGAATTCGGCGGCCTGGATTCCATCCCACTGGTACTGAACACCACCGAAGTGGACGAAATCGTTGAAACCGTGATTCGCCTGCGCCCAAGCTTCGGAGCGGTGAACCTCGAAGACATCTCGGCACCTCGCTGCTTTGAGATTGAAAAGCGCCTGATCGACGCCTTGGACTGCCCGGTCATGCACGATGACCAGCACGGCACCGCCGTAGTGGTCCTGGCAGCATTGATTGGCGCGGCCCGTCACACCAAGCGCGAAATCAGCTCGCTGAAGGTTGTCATCTCCGGCGCAGGCTCTGCCGGTGTTGCCGTGACCAACCTGCTACTGCAAGCTGGTGTGGATGACGTGATCGTGCTCGATTCACGCGGAACCATTCACCGTGAACGA
Source organism: Glutamicibacter sp. BW77 (assembly GCF_002332285.1). NCBI lineage: Bacteria > Bacillati > Actinomycetota > Actinomycetes > Micrococcales > Micrococcaceae > Glutamicibacter > Glutamicibacter sp. BW77. The sequence continues at coordinate 91,186 of NZ_NRGT01000047.1, forward strand.
AATGATCTCAACGCGGTCAAGGCAGAACTTGCCGGGCGTACCAATCGTGAAGACGTCATGGGTGGCCTTGCCGAAGCGTTGGAAGGCGCCGATGTTGTGGTTGGCCTGTCCTCTTCGCAGTTTGACGAGGCCGCAATAGCCAAGATGAACAAGAACGCCATCATCTTCGCGCTGTCTAACCCAACCCCGGAAATCATGCCGGACGTTGCTAAGAAGTACGCGGCAGTCGTAGCCACCGGACGCAGTGACTTCCCTAACCAGATCAACAACGTACTCGCATTCCCAGGCATCTTCCGTGGAGCCTTGGACTCGGGCGCCAAGAAGATCACCGAAGCGATGAAGGTCGCCGCGGCGCACGCCATTGCTGACCTCGTCGGCGATGATTTGTCCGCCGATTACATCATTCCTTCTGCCATCGATGACCGTGTAATGCCAGCGGTTGCCGCCGCAGTGGGCGCGCTGGCCGAAGAAACTAAATAATTCCTCGACCGAGGAAACATGCTGAATAGGTCGCAACAGCAATCGTTGCCAGACCAAGGTGAGCGTCCGAGAATCAGTGATCATTCTCGGACGCTCACCTGTTTAAGCACAGCTCGAATTAGACGGTGGCGGGCGCCTTGGCCCGTAGTGCATCGGCTTCTTCCCAATTACTTGGGCCCTGGGTAAACGCTCCACGGTAGCGGGCGGCCGGATGACGCTCATTGAGCAGGTCGCCGTCCCCGAAAAGCTTCTGACGCAAGGTGCCTTCGGAATATTCGGACTGTGCCAAACCACGCGCGCGGAGGACCGGCAACACCTTGTCCGCAAATTCTTGGAAGGACCCTGGGATCACCCAATTGATGACGTTGATGCCATCAACTCCAGCGGCCTGCCAAGTTTCTAGCTGATCCGCGATCTGCTCGGGCGTACCAACCACGCGGGTGCTGTGGGACTGAAGCGTGGCCACATCCTCAAGAGTCGGTTCGCGATCGGTAATGTGCTTCCCGGCCCATTCGGCCATTCCCTTGGAGGTGTTGGTATCAAGGTCCTTGAGCTTAGTTTCCTTCGGGTATACCCGCCCGGTCCTGTCGAGGATCGCCATGTGCGCCAAGTAGCCGTCGACGCTAATGAACTCGTCGTAGTACTTGGACTTTTCTAGTGCTTCTTCCTCGGTGTCGCCAATAACGAAAGATAGTCCCTGGAAGAACTTGATGTCCTCGGCCCGGCGCCCATGGGACACAGTCAAGCGGCGGGTTTCGTCGATCAGTTCTTTGGCGACGTCAGGTGTCGGAGCGATAATGAACGTCGCCTCGGCGTTGCGCGCTGCAAAATCCCGGCCCGATGCGGAAGACCCGGCCTGGAAAAGCACCGGTGTGCGCTGGTTGGATGGCGAAGGCAGATGAGGTCCTTCGACTCGGTAGCGCTTTGACTGGTGGTAGATCTTGTTGATCTTGGCCGGATCCGCATACCGCCCATTTTTCTTGTCCTTGAGCAAGGCGCCTTCATCCCACGAACCTTCCCAAAGTTTGTAGGTGACGTCGATGTACTCGTCGGCCCAGGCATAACGTTCGGTATGGTCGGTCAACGCTGGCAGACCGAAGTTGCGCGAGGCGTTTTCGTTGATGCCGGTGACAACATTCCAGGCGATGCGCCCATTGGAGATGTGGTCCAGGGTGGAGATCTGTCGGGCAAAGTTAAACGGGTGGTTCTGCACGATGTTTGAGGTGGTGGCTAAACCTATCTGCGTGGTGTGCACTGCCAAAGCACCGAGCAACACGGTGGGGTCATTTGACGGGATCTGCAGACCTTCATGGACATACACGTCATAGTCGGCTTCCGTGTCGCCGTAAAGTCCGGAGACATCGGCGAAGAACATCGCGTCGAACTTTGCCTTCTCCAAAATCTTGGCGAGATTGATCCAGGTATTAACGTCGTTAAATTCTGTTTGTCCGGCATCTGGGCGGCGCCACTGACCGTGCTGGATATGGCTGGTGGTGTTCATGACGAAGGCGTTGAAATGAAGTGGTTTTCCCATGGTGGTTCTCCCGGTCTTTTGGCAGTAGCGGCTAGCTCCCTTTATGCGATACTTTCAGCGTTCGTTCGGACGGTCGAGCCTTAAGAATGAAGAAGTCTTGGCATGTAGCTACATGACGCAATGACGCTTTTGTTAGCAGATAGGGACATGGGTTTATGACCAGAGAAGACTTCCCGAGTCCTGAAACGAAGCTAGACATTGGAGCGATGAATGCTGAGGGCGGTTGTCGTCCTTGCCCGAACGCCATCATTTCCTTCAGTTCCGCGATGTTGACGCTAACCCGCTACCGAAGCGGGCCAGCCAAGTTATCCACAATTGAGAATTCTTGTATCCACGCGACCTTGATTGTCGCAACACTTGCAGGTACCTGAACCCACCTTGTGAGGAAGAGACATGGAAGATTATTCAGAAGCTAAGATATGCGTCCGTTGCAGTTTGCCAGTAAAGGGACTGGCGCTGCTGACCAATGCCGAAATTGCCGCTACAGGTTTTGCCATCTTGCTGTGCAGAGGCGAAAGGAGCCCACGAGTCCTTGGCTTCACTCTCGGGTTGTCCAGTCTTGGCCACAGTGAAGTGATGACCGTCGGCGGAACCGATGACGAAGTTTTTGCGTTACTCACGCACCTCGCCGAACAAGTTACAAGGCACGGACAGAGCTTCGACGTTGGCTCCCAGTGCACCTCGGTGTTTAGCGACCTGTTTTTTCGAGAGGCACCGTGTGGGCTACACGATTTGGATATCGTCAGCGAGATCTGTGGTGATGAAATTCCCACGTGGCTACAGTGCGACGAACCATTGAGTTTTATCAGCCTTGAAGAAGAGCCTTACGCAGGACGTGGTTGATAAATCAGGCCAGGAAGGGGAAATAAATAAGATCTGGAAACCGCACGTTCCCTAAGGAGAGACATCATGTGCGATATGTGCAATGGAATGACTAGTAAACAGGTAGAAGCCCAGACGGCTCAACGCATTCGAGATTACGGCAGGGAGATTATTTATGTCGAGGGCGACGAATGCTACGAGCCCTATGCCTACACCGTCGGTTTGAGCAAAATTGGGCACCCGGAGTTTCTCGTCCGCGGTTTAGATGTGGAAGACAGTTTGCAGATGTTGAACGGATTTTCAGCATCCGTACTTGAGAATCATGAACATTTTGCTCACGCGCATACCTCTTGCTGGAAGGACGGGCGACTTCTGGTTTTCTCCGGCATATCTACAGGGATTCGGTTGCAGGTGCCCTTTGCGTACAGGCGTTACGGCGAATCGGTGCGCGTATTAGAGATTCTCTTTGCTGGTGATGATTTTCCACTTGGGGCACTACAAGCCAACCAAAATTAGCGCGTAAATTTGCCGATGTGGGTTTCGGGCTGGTTCCGAAAAACTGAAGCTTGCAGGATTTCGTCTCTGGGTTAGGTCGTAGATTTTGCGGTGAAATCCTTGGTTTATTGACTTCTTTGGTCTGACCACATGGGTATGTAATCAGCTTCATCTGTGAGCTTCGGTGCAAGTGATAGATGCTGGTGGGTGTCGGTAGAAGACGGGCGCAGAAAGTGAGTAGGCTTGTAATATGGCTTTCCGAAATCGTCGCGCTGCGGCCCTCCCAGCAAAATTATCCCGTTCGTGGCTCCTGGTTAACGCTGCCAGAGAAGAAGACTTCGGACCCGGGTTAGCTTGTGAAGCTGATTCGGTAATTTTTGATATGGAAGCAGCAGTTCCAGATAACAAGAAAGCCTTCGCCCGCGACAACGTGGTGCGCGCACTTTCCAACGGCATGACCGCCTGGGTCCGTGTCAACGGTACAGACACCGACTTCTGGGCAGATGACCTTGCGGCGTTGTCTGAAACCCCAGGCCTACGCGGAGTCATGCTCGCAATGACCGAAAAGCCAGAGCAGGTCACCTACACCGCAATGCGTTTGCGTGCAGGTACCCCGGTGCTCGCGCTGATCGAAACCGCCGTAGGTATCGAAAACGCCACCAACATCGCCTCGGCTCCGGGCACTTTCCGTTTAGCCTTCGGTGTTAATGACTTCCGTAAAGACACCGGTGTTTCTGATGACCCGATGGCGTTGGCGTATGCACGAGGCAAGCTCGTGATTGCATCCCGCGTGGGTAAGTTGCCAGGCGCTATCGACGGTCCACCAGCTCCCGGCGCAAATGCTGCCAAGGTTACCGAAGAAACACTGGTCACCGCCTCCATGGGTATGACCGGAAAGCTTTCCCTATCCAGCGAACATGTTGATGGTATCAACGCCGCACTGGCTCCAAGCGAAGACGAGCTCTCCTGGGCCATGGAGCTGCTCGAAGCACACGCCGCGGGCGCCTCAGTGGGCGATGGTTCGTACTTGCCTCGACTCGCTCGCGCGCAGAAGATCGCCGACCTGGCCGACTCTTACGGATTGTGGAACGCCTAGTCTCCACGTACTAACCAGTCCGGGAAGTCGGTCGCTCAGTTGGCCTCCAAACGGTAACGTAGGCATGGGCCCATTCCTCGATCACGGTGAGGTTGAGCCGTCCGACCTTACCGTTGTCTTGGGGCCGGCAGGGTCGCATGCGCTTATGCGTGATCTCCGGTCGTAGAGTATTGGCGAAAGCGTTTGAAAGTAACAGCTCTACTGTCAGTGAGCACACGGTACCCCGGAAGTAGGCATTGGGCCTGATCTCCGGAACCGGGCCGTGGTTTCCTTCCTCCAGACCTCCAAGATATAGATGTAAGCCACGTGTGAGTGGTCGTCTTGGACTTGCTGCGTTTCCCGGGACCGTTCCGCGACGCGCTGGCCGCCGCCGGGGAAAGCGCAGCATCAGGCTTTGCAAGAACTCTCTAACTTGTCTTGTCCTTCTAAGCGAATATACGTGGTTGCGGTACGGCTCCGGCTAGTGACCGGAATCCTGCGTCGACGTGTTCCGAATCAGTCCGCGTTCTGCAATTAACGTAGAAAGTAGGAGGATAGCTGCAGCAGCGTTCCATGGAACGTGTGGCAGGTAGCCTTCGGAAGGAAAATCTGCGAGTAGCCAGTGAGTCAGGAAGAAGACTGCTATTGCTAGCGCAATCGAAACGAGATTTGCGATTACTTTATGCTTCCGTCGCACTCCCTGCCAGATGGGGATCGTGTTTTCGGTTGAAGTGTCAGCAGAAAGTCCGAGAAACTTCAGCATTATTTCCTTTCACGGAGATTTAGTTGGTTTAAAATAAATTATTTGAGTAGATTGTCTTGTGCTCATTTAACCCACCCTCTTGTGTAAATACACTATATGGAATGAATCTGGATGTAAATCATACTTTTGTAGGAGGGGCGGACGATTTGGTTGCCACCAGGTTTCGCGGGTGAAGATGAGGCGTGCAAGTGCTAAATGATCAAGTCCCAAAACATCACAGCGACCTAAAGACCCCTCGGGCAGGGCTGGCACCGGCCTTCTGCGTTCTATCTGCTGCAAATAAAAAGAGCTGCCGCTCTTACCCAAAGGGGTAAGAACGACAGCTCTCCGATTTTTTAAGAGAAACGGATCTTAGTTCCTAGCGGATCGGATCCGGATCCTGCGCTGCCTGGTGAGCGCCACGGTTCTTCGAAGAGCCAATCACGTCACCGGCCTTCCACTCTGCCCAGCCTGGACGGGCGGACATGAAGTTCTCAATTTCCGCCTTATTGGCTTCCAGCTTCGGATCATTCTTCAGGTACCAGCGGGTTTCGCGAGCCACCATACCGGAGAGAATTAGCAGACCGATCAAGTTCGGCAGTGCCATCAAACCGTTCATCATGTCCGAGAAGTTCCAGACAGCGGTCAGCTCGGTGGTGCAACCTACGTAAACGACCAGTGAGAAGACGATGCGGAATGGCATGACCAGCTTGCGACCGAACAGGCGCTCGATATTTCGTTCACCGTAGTAGCACCAGCCAAGGATGGTGGAGAAGGCGAACATGACCAAGCCAATGGTGACGATCCAGTGGCCCCATTCACCTGGCAGGCCGTTAGTGAAGGCCTCGCCGGTCATCAGCGCAGCGGAGATCTGTTCACCGGTTGCCTCATCGACCAGCTTCCAGGAACCGGTGGTGATGATCACCAGACCGGTGCAGGTAACCACGATGATGGTGTCAATGAAGGTCTGGGTCATGGAAACCAAGCCCTGACGTACTGGGTGGGTGGTCTGCGCCGAAGCTGCAGCGATAGCAGCCGAACCCATACCGGACTCGTTGGAGAAGATACCGCGAGCTACACCGAACTGAACGGCGATGATGATTGCCGAACCGGCGAAGCCGCCGACTGCCGAGGTGCCGGTGAAGGCATCGGTGAAGATCTCACCGAATGCAGCAGGAATGCCAGATACGTTGGAGATGAGGATGTAGATCGCAGCTGCCACGTAGAAGACGATCATCACTGGAACGAAGCCAGCGGTGACTCGACCGATGGACTTGATGCCACCGACAAGAACAGCGATGGACAGTACGGTCAGAATGACGCCGGTAACCCATGGGGTGACGTTGAATGAGCTCTCAAGGTTAATCGCGATCGAGTTGCCCTGAGTCATGTTACCGATGCCGAAGCAGGCTAGGGTCGCGGCGATGGCGAAGAACAGTGCCAAGAACTTTCCGAAGGGACCCTTGATGCCGCGTTCGAGGTAGTACTGTGGACCGCCGGACTTTTCGCCAGCTGCGTCAGTTCCACGGAAGCGAACGCCCAAGTAAGCTTCGGTGTACTTTGAAGCCATACCGACTAGGCCGGTAACCCACATCCAGAATAGTGCGCCCGGTCCACCAATGCCGATGGCGGTAGCAACACCCACGATGTTACCGGTACCGACAGTGGCAGCCAATGCCGTGGTCAGTGCCTGAAACTGCGAGATATCGCCTTCAGCTTCGGCGTCTTTGCGCTTGAGTAGGCCCAGACGAAGCGCTGCCGCAAGTTTGATGAACTGCAAACCGCCCAAGCGGATGGTCAGATACAACCCGGTGCCCAAGAGCAAGGGGATGAGGACAAACGGCCCCCAAATAACCGAGGAGATATCTCCGAAGAGTGTTCCCAAAGCGTCCATGAGTTCTAGATCCTTCGATACGAGTGATTGATGATGATGACTGCCATTCGAAGTGACATTGTGAGTCATCATACGTGATGCTGAGAGTCAAGTCACAACCGTTGTTTCGTGTCGCACCAACGGGATTAAAAGTGAATTAAAAGATGTCCCCGCGTCTAAAAACTGACGCGGGGACATCTAAGCGTTCGCGGCTAAAGGGAAGCGAACTTAATCGTGGAAGTGCCCAGACCATCGATGCTAGTTTCGAGCAAGTCTCCGGCCTTCAGCCATGGGCGGCGCCCATGCTCGTCACGTCGGCCCAAGGCCACCCCGGCGGGGGTGCCGGTGAGGATCAAATCGCCAGGCTGCAACTCATTGATGACCGATAGGTAGGAGACTAGTTCGGCCGCGGAGAACACTAGATCGTCGGTGGAATCTTCCTGAACTACCTCACCGTTGACCTTCGTGGTGATCTTCGCGCCCGCGCTAAATTCATCGGAGGTGACCAGCCATGGGCCCACTGGAGTCGACTTGTCCCACGCCTTACCCTGCAACCATTCGGTGGTTCGTCCCTGGAAACCGCGCATGGAGACATCGTTGGAAACCGCATAACCAGCAATATGTGCTGCCGCGTCTTCGACGGAGATGCGCCGGCCGGCGGTACCGATGACGATGGCGAGCTCACCTTCGTAATCCATGCGGTGGTCCTCGGCAGGGATTTCTACAGTGTCATTTGCTCCGCATAGCGTGGAAGCGAACTTTGCGAAAACCGTAGGGAACTCTGGTTCCTCGGCACCCACCTCGGCTATGTGGTTACGGTAGTTCAGGCCTATGCAGTACACCTTGGCCGGGTTGGGGATCAGCGGGGCATAATCGGCCTCGGCTTCGGCAATCGAGTCACCGACTAAGGCTCGTGCGACGACTTCTTGCTGGGTTGGGTCATCGAGGCGAAGGAACTTCTGAATGTTCGACAAGTTTTCCAGGTAGTACAGTCTGCCATCTTCAATGACGGCGGCCGTTGTTAATCCGGGTTCGGTGGTCAGTCGCACGGTAGCTAGTTTCATGTTTCTATCTCACTACATTCGCACCGTCTTGGCTAGCATGTTGCGCCATGCAGATAGGCCAAAACGACACTCATATCTGACCAAGTCAGCAGAAGATTTATCAAAATGATACCGAACGATGAGTGCTAAGGCCGGTAAACTTGGGGCGAATGCTGAGTATAGGTATCTATTCCAGCTCAGTGGATGATACGAAACTAAAGTGAAGCAGGTCTTAATGTGGGTGACTTTTTCGGCGAAAGATATCGCCAAATTTTATTCGCCTCCTGGCAGCATTTGTGGCTTGTAGCCCAATGCCTCGTCTTGGCGACAATCATTGCGGTGCTGATCGCCGTGCTGGTGTATCGCAGCAAATCGTTGGCCGGTTTGGCCAATGGCATTAGTGCAATTGGGCTGACCATCCCGTCCTTTGCACTGATCGGTATTCTTATCGTTCCTTTCGGCTTTGGTGTTTTACCGGCGGTGATCGTCGTGACGTTCTTCGCGGCCCTGCCAATTCTGAGAAATGCCATCGTGGGACTAAACAACATCGAACCGACGGTCGTTGAATCGGCGAAGGGCATCGGCATGAGCCGCATGAAAACCCTGATCTCCGTCGAACTGCCCATGGCCTGGCCCGTGATCTTAACCGGCGTGCGCATCTCAGCGCAGATGGTTATGGGTGTGGCCGCTGTTGTCTCCTACGCGCTGGGCCCTGGGCTTGGCGGGTATATCTTTTCGGGCCTATCCCGGCTGGGTGGTGCAAACGCCTTAGAATCTGTCGTCACCGGCGTGGTCGGTGTTGTCATCTTGGCGCTCATTCTTGATTTGATCTTGCTCGGCGTTGGCCGACTGACTATCCCGCGAGGTATCCGTGTCTGAAAATAAAGTCGAAACCAGTACCGAACAGAACGTCACCGGAGCGTCGATCATGCTCCAGGAAGTCACCAAGACTTACCCGGGACAGAAAAAACCCGCGGTTGGCGGCCTGACTCTTGAGATCCCTGCAGGTTCCATCGTGATGTTTGTTGGTCCCTCGGGCTGTGGCAAAACCACAACGCTGAAAATGATTAACCGGCTGATCGAGCCGACCTCTGGCGAAATTATCATCAACGGAGAAGACGTGACAGAGATGGACGGCGACGAACTGCGCCGCCGTATCGGGTACGTCATCCAGGCCGGAGGCCTCTTCCCGCACATGACCGTGGCTACTAATATCGCCATGGTGCCCAAGATGCTGGGTTGGTCTAAAGAAAAAATTGCGGCCCGCGTAGATGAGCTGCTTGAACTCGTGTCGCTTGACCCTGAGCTCTACCGCGATCGCTTTCCGAAGGAGCTTTCTGGTGGACAGCAGCAGCGCGTAGGTGTGGCCCGTGCCTTGGCGGCTGATCCACCGGTGCTATTGATGGATGAGCCATTCGGCGCGGTGGACCCGATCACCCGTCAGCGTTTGCAAGACGAACTGCTCAACATTCAGTCTGAGGTTCAGAAAACCATTGTTTGTGTGACCCACGACTTTGATGAGGCTGTGAAGCTGGGAGATTGGATCGCGATCTTCAACGAAGGCGCGCAACTGGAGCAGTACGATTCCCCGGAACGTATTCTGGCTAACCCGGCCAGCGAGTTCGTAGAAAACTTCATCGGCTCCGGTGCCGGACTGAAGCAGCTGACGCTGACTCGCGTGAACGAGGTGGAACTCTCCGAGGCAATCACTACCACCGCAGGAAAGAATGCCTCGGATGTACTGTCGCAATTGCAAGGTGCCGGCCGCAAGTACGTAGTGGTACTCGATTCACGCGGACGTCCGGTGCGCCGTCTAAATCGCCGTCAGCTTTCTCGTGCGGAAATCATCGATGGTACTTACGATCCGGATTTGCCGGTAGTCGGTGAGCAGGCAACGCTCAACGATGCGTTGGACACCATGCTTGTTGCCAGCACGGAGTCGGCTTTGGTTACCGGGCGGCGCGATGTCCTCAAGGGAATCATCACCGTACAAACGGTCATGGAAGCGATCGCTGCCACTAACTCCAACATGGATGGGGACCATGACGCCCCGGTGGGATTGAACTCTGGTGCAATCAACTTGCGAGATATCCAGTTGGATAGTCAGCAATCTGGTGGTGAGACTTCGTGAACGCAGAAAAACGCGGACTGATTTACCAGTTGTTAGGTATCGCGGCAGCTTTCGGAATCTTGGTGATTTGGCTGGTTAACGCCAACCTCACCGAGACGGAAAGGCAAACGCTGGACCCGGCAACAATCTGGGGGTACACGAAGGAGCACCTAGAAATCACGCTGATTTCAGCGGTGATCGTTCTGATCATTGCGATTCCGCTTGGTGTCATTCTCACCCGTCCTGCTTTTCGCAAGGCAGCACCCGTGGTGCGCGCAATTGCAAACTTTGGCCAGGCAGCACCGGCCATTGGTGTAATCGTACTCCTGGCTTTCTGGCTGGGATTCGGCCCCGTCACGGCAATTGTCTCCTTGGTGATTTATGCGATCCTTCCGGTACTCTCGAATACCATTGTCGGCTTACAGCAAGTTGATGAGCGGCTCGTAGAAGCAGGGCGCGGTATCGGAATGAGCCAATCTGCGGTCCTCTTCAAGGTGGAGCTACCGCTTGCGGTTCCGGTCATGCTTTCCGGAATTCGAACCGCTTTGGTACTGCTCGTTGGTACGGCTACTTTGGCGACCTTCATTAATGGTGGTGGACTAGGAATTCTCATCACCACCGGGGTGAACCTGAACTTGAACGCGGTGTTGATTGCCGGTTCGCTGCTGGTTGCACTACTTGCGCTGACCATCGACTGGCTGGGGCGAGTCGTGGAACAGGTCGCGCGGCCGAAAGGACTCTCATGAATCGCAAACTGAAATTTGGGGCCCTATCCTTCGCAGCGCTCATTGGCTTGACCGGGTGTGGGCTGAGCCCGGCAACCGGTACGGTGCCAGATGCTAATCCCGGGCTCATCAAAGCAGATCAGTCGCTGGACAAAGACGCCAAGGTGACTGTCACCTCGAAGTCCTTTACCGAACAATTGCTCTTGGGCAAGATTACGGTGATCGCATTGGACGTTGCCGGTTACAACGTCACGGACCTGACTAACGTGCCAGGCTCACAGCCAGCGCGTCAGTTATTGCTTTCGGGAGATGCCAGCGCATTGTGGGAGTACACGGGAACTGCCTGGCTGACCTACCTCGGGCATGAAAAGCCCATCGTTGGCGCTGATAAGCAGTGGCAAGCGGTGCATGATGAGGACGTAGCCAATGGGATTGTGTGGGGTAAACCAGCTCCGTTGAACAACACGTATGCCATGGCCATGAACCGCGAGGTGGCCGATCGCTTGGGCATTACAAAGCTTTCCGAGATGTCCAAGTTGGATTCAAAAGAGCTGACCTTCTGCGTTGATCCGGAGTTCAACTCGCGTCGTGACGGTCTAACTCCAATGCTTGAGCATTATGGGATGAAGCGCGGAAGTCAGGTCAAGGAGGACAACGTTGGCCTTTATGATGTGGGCGCTATCTACCAGGCGACAGCAGAAGGGGCTTGCAACTTTGGTGAGGTTTTCACAACCGACGGGCGTATCAAGGCGCTGGACCTGACGGTTTTGGAAGACGATAAGCAATACTTCCCAAGTTATAACGCGGCACCTGCGTTCAACGCGGAATTCTTGGAAAAGAATCCTGGCGTTCAAGATGTCATGGCGCAGATTGCACCGTTGCTGACCGACGAAGTTCTGTTGGACCTGAATTACCAGGTGGACGTCGAGGGGCGCGAACCGGCTGACGTTGCCTATGAATGGATGCTGAACGAGGGTCTAATAACGGCTCCGTAAGCAACAAGCTGACAAGCGACCGCCACCAGAGA
>NZ_NRGT01000047.1:103130-182851 GCF_002332285.1 Glutamicibacter sp. BW77
TCTCTGGTGGCGGTCGCTTGCTGTTAATCCGATCGAATTAACGCTCTCACAGAGTTCATGCACAGTTGGTTCTTTCCGGCCTTGTGCGCTGAAAAGCTGGATACGTTGCAAACAAGGATTTCTAAACACCCTCGCGGGTACCAAGCTCGCCGTCTACTTCGTCGGCAAACTTGGTGGTCTTGGCGGTGCTTGGAGACTCTTCCTGCCAGGTAGCTTCAAGATCTGCTGCTAGTTCGGCTTCTTGCTCTTGTTTGTCTGGGATGTTCCGGTGGGTGCTCATGTACTCATACTAGCGAGCAAACTCGGACGAGATAAGAGTTTTACAAAGAATTTTTGGAAGTTAAATTACTAGTCAGATACTGGTTTTTGGAAGCATTAGTGGGAGAGAAGAAAATTTCTTGCACTAGGTGGTTGACGCTTCAACTTAACTAGTGCAATACTTGTATCAGCAAAACAAATTGAAACGTCAACTACATGATTGGCGTCGAGGAAAAGGATTTGAAAATGACTTCAACTGCAACTTCACCACTGACCGCCGGTACCTGGAACCTGGACGCTTCGCACTCCGAAATCGGTTTCTCGGTTCGCCACGCGGGCGTTTCCAAGGTCCGCGGCAGCTTCGAGGAATTCGACGCAACCTTGAACATCGGTCAGAGCCTGGCAGAGTCTTCGGTAGAAGCTACCGTGCAGATCGGCTCGATCAACACCAAGGACGCCAACCGCGACGGCCACCTGAAGAGCGGCGACTTCTTCAACGCCGAAGAGTTCCCAACGATGACCTTCAAGTCCACCGAGGTCAAGGGTGATGACGAAGAGTTCGTACTGGTTGGCGAGTTGACTCTGCGCGGTGTTACCAAGCAGGTTGAATTCAAGGCTGAGCTTGGCGGCCAGGTAGTTGACGCTTTCGGGGCAACCCGCGCAGGCTTCTTTGCCTCGACCACCATTTCCCGCAAGGAATTTGGCATCACCTGGAACGCTGCACTCGAAGCAGGCGGCGTCTTGGTCAGCGACAAGGTAAAGATCGAAATCGACGCATCGTTCGTCCTGCCAACCGCAGAATAAGTTTCCCGTATCCATCCATGGGGAATGGATAAGGGCCGATACAGGCAAAGCCCCGGTAGCAACANNTGTTGCTACCGGGGCTTTGCTGGTTAATACCTCGCGCGATGGGCTAGTAGTAGCTCGGATCCATCATCGAGGCCCCGGCAAACGAGAACGCCATGACGATCACAAAAATGATGTATAGAACGCCGATAATTCCCAAGATCGTTCCGATCCATCCGGTCACCTTACCCACGGTGGCATCGGTGTTAAACTCTCGTTCTGCCTTCTTGGCCTTGATGATCGCTAGTGGGCCCAAAATGATGCCCACAACAAAGAGCGAGATGATCCCCAAGATCATAGAGGTCTGTGCGAGCTGCGCTCCCTCAGCCTGTTGAGGGTTGTATCCATACGGCGGGTATCCCGGTGCTGCGCCGAACTGTTGGTTCTGACCAGGGTACTGATTCGGATATTGATTCGGATACTGGCCCGAGTACTGCGGAGGCTGTCCAGAAGTGCCGGAGTTGTAAGGGTTGGTCGGTTCGTTATTTTCGGTGCTCATGGGTGACCCCTAAATTTAGAAAGAATGATCTGTTGCTCAAGCGATCTGTTGAGCGCTTACAAATTGGATCCGTATATCGAAGCTGGAATCAGGAACAGCATGAGTAAGAAATAACCAATGATAGCGAGCACCTGGAGCGCTCCGAAAATCAGGCCGATCAGCCCGGTGACCTTACCTACCGTAGCCTGAACGCCAAAATTTCGTTCGGCTTCATTGGCTTTGAGGATCGCAATCGGGCCAAGGATGACGCCGACAACAAAAAGCGAGAGTATCCCCAGAATCATCGAAGTCTGAGAGAGAGCAATTCCCGGATTCTGCGGCGGGTAACAACCGTATTGCACGGAGGCAGGCTCTTGAAAACCTGGCTGCGATTCCTGTGGCGCCTGCGACATTGTGCTCGGCCTCCTCTAGCCCATCTGATTCTCCTCTAATGCTATGCCAGCGTCATGAATTCCACGCTCTGCGGACTCATTTCTATAATTAAAGATCATGACTTGGGCTTCATTCTTGGCATACCTCGGGGTATGCGTGATGGTTACTCTTTCGCCAGGGCCAGATACCTTCCTCGTGCTCCGGTTCTCGCTGGTACGCCAATTCCACGGTATTCTCGCGGCCCTGGGTATGGTAACGGCTATCTTTGCGTGGGCCGCTCTAGCTGGAGTCGGTGCGGCCTCGGTGATGCAGAGCTATCCGGCAGTTGAATCCGCTATCGCCATTCTTGGTGGACTGTATCTGATCTATCTTGGAGTGTCTGGCTTCCGCAAATCCCGCGCCGTAGCGAAAGCGGACAATGCGATTGCGCGCACCGAAACACGAAATATTCGAGCTAACTCCGGGCAGAGGCAAACATCCCGGCAGGCATTTATAGCTGGAGTTCTTTCCGCGGCGCTGAATCCGAAACTCGGGTTGTTATTTCTGGCGATGCTGCCAAGTTTTATCCCCAAAGATTCAAATACGTTGTGGTGGGGGATGGGGTTGGGGGCGGTCTTTGCCGTGGTCGGCTTCCTCTACCTACTGATTCTGAGTACCGTCGCTTCAAAAGCAATGCATTGGTTCAAAAAACCAGAGATCACTCTGCGTCTCGAAATGGTGGCCTGTGCAGCGCTGGTCATCATGGGTGCTGGTGTGCTGCTCAGTGCCCTGCTCTAGTTTGAGCGCTTCGAGTACCAGTGCGCATGCAGCCAGGTGGCGACGGCTACCAGCAGGATGCTCAGCCAAAAACCTATCGTGAAAATCTGCGAGAACTTTCCTTGCTCTGCAAGGTCTGCCGTCAGATAGGTGGCTACCGAAGCCCCGAAGAATAGGGCAAACACAAAGAAAGAAACCGTGGTGGCACGAGCTTGGGGCGCTACCTCGGTGGCCCAGCCCTGCATGGAGGAGTGCATGATGGCATTTGCGGCACCTATCAGGAAAGCCGTGACCGTATAAGACCCTGCAGAGGGCAACACCGCGGAAGGTGCAAAACTCAGGATCAGGATGACCCCGCCGATTCCGATAAGCCAGGTGCGTGAAAATCTCGGCACGAGCAGCCGCATAAACCGTGCACCAAGAATCACTCCTACCGCAAATCCACATCCCAGCACGCCGGAGAGCCAGATGCCCATCCCGACGCTTTGCAATGCGGGAACAATATAGGTCAAAAATCCCATCAGGAGCCCGCCTTCGAGGAAGACCACCGCGTAGAGCAGTAAGTTCTCCCGGCCAAATGCGGCTTTGAAGTTCATGGTGGTGTGCTCGCGCTGGGGTTCTTGAACTTGGCGCAGTGACAAGAGGGCAGCTGCGGCTCCAGCGGCAGGCAGCAAAAAGACTAAACGCCAATCAAGGGAAGTGGCTATCGCACCGGCTACAAGGGTCGCCAACGTGGTGCCCAAAGACGAAAAGATCTGCAGATCCGAGAGCCCGCGGGCCTTGGCCATTCCCACGCGTGTATCCCCGAGCAGGGTCAGCAACGTGGGATAAAGGGCGCCGAACATCAACCCGGTCAACGAGCGGGCGATCAGCAGGGCAAAGTAAGAAGTGAATAACGTACTAGCGATCGCGCCGAGGATGGCACCGAATAATGCCCAACGAAGCACCGTCAAGCGGCCGAACCGATCGCTCAGCAGTCCCCAAAGCGGCTGTCCCAGGGCATAAAGCAAAGAGTAACCGGCCACAAGTTCTACGGCTTGAGACAGCGACAGCGCGGTACTCAATGACAGTGCCACGAACATCGGTGGCGTGGCGTAGCGGTCGAAGAAAGCTAAAAAACCAACAAAGCGCAGTGCCGAGTCGGGCAGCTGCCGAGGTTCCGCAGCTGGTGACTTGCTCAATATTTTTCCTACCGTCGAACCCATTACCTATGATCACCCTATGCTCTCAAGGGCGGGCCGAGCCATTCGCGGTGCTGGCATGCTCCGAGCCGCCAGATGACGACTCGGAGCATGAGTAGAGCTCCAGTCTTTAGGCCTGAACCAGCGCAGGGTTCATGAAGGCGCTAAAGAATTCGGTGAGTTCTCCGGTCGCGGTCAGGGGAAGAACCTGAGCCACATACTGATCCGGACGAACCACCACTAACGCACCGTGCTCACGATTCACTAAGCGGGCCTCGAAGATCTCTTGGCCATCTTCAAGCTCCGAGCAGTAGGCCTTTTCATAGTCGGTGAGCTGCAAGGAACCGACCCTTGGCAAGAGCGCCGCAGGTAAGTGCGCCACCGAGGTGTCGGTGTGCCCCAGACCAATCCGGTCGGTATCGGCGAGTCTGGTGACCGGCGAGGAACAAAATCGCTCGCCGACTGGGCATCCGGTAGCCAGTGCTTGATCGCGGCGTCGCCGGTGAGCAGCGACGGGGTTTTTGAGTTTAGGGCTAGAGCGCCACCTGAAGTTCGTTTGCCACTAAACCTGGATGGCGTAGCTCCACGCTGCGATCGGCCAGCATCTTGGAATCCTCATCGTGGGTTACTAGCACGACGGCCAGTCCCCGGCGTACCTCGGAACGCAGGAGCTCGTGGATCAGCGTGCGGCTGGTGGAGTCCATGGAAGCCAGCGGTTCATCAAGCAGCAGGACGCCGGTATTTTGTACCAGCCCTTGTGCTACTAAGACTCGCTGGCGCTGGCCGCCGGAGAGCTCATCAAAATTCCTCGCCTCAAATCCCGTTAGCTCGACCCGTGCGAGGGCGCGGCTTACGTGCTGATTTCGCTGTTTTCGAGTAACTTTTGACCGCCAGGTCCCCATGGCTACAACATCCCCCGCCGTCAGTGGCAGTTCTGCCGGGACCGCTGGACGTTGGACGACCAGAGCCACCGGACAGGATCGTTCGACCAGTCCGCGATCCGGCGTCATTGTCCCGGCCATAAGTTCTAGCAGGGTAGATTTTCCCGACCCGTTTTCACCGGTGATCGCCACCATTTCTCCAGCCCGAATCGAAAGCGACACGTCTGAGAGGATTTCACGGTTTCCATAGGAGAAGTAGAGGGAATGAACGAGTAAGCGGGTATCGGAGCAAGCCATGTTCCGAGTATAGCAATTGATAATGATTCTCATTTAAAGTTAGTCTTCTCTGTGTGCTGACTAATCCTTTCTCTCCTGACTTTATGGAACGAGCCCTCATCGGCGGCAGCCTAGTGGCTATCATCTGTGCCATCGCCGGTACGTGGGTGGTTATTCGGGGCATGGCATTTCTGGGTGAAGCCATCGGTCACGGGCTGCTTCCGGGAGTCGCCATGGCTACCGTTCTAGGCTTCCCGGTCATGCTCGGTGCCGGAGCCAGTGCGCTGGTTATGACGGCCCTGCTGAGCGCGCTGCAACGGCGAGGAAAATTATCTTATGACACCAGCATCGGCTTGGTGTTTGTTGGAATGCTCTCGGTAGGCATCATCGTGGTATCGCATTCGAAAAGTTTCGCCACAGATGCCACCAGCATGCTCTTTGGAGATATTTTGGCCATTGGGACAGCGGATTTGTGGACGCTCGCCGCGGCGCTAGCGGTGAGCCTGGTCATCGCTAAGCTGTTCCACCGGAATTTTGTTGCCGCAGCCTTCGACGCTCGAATAGCGCAGAGCCTGGGATTAAGACCGCAACTTGCCCAAATCATGTTGGTTGGGCTGGTTGCCCTGGCGATCACCGCATCATTCCGTGCCGTTGGAACCCTGCTGGTAGTAGGGATGCTGCTGGCACCGGTGGTTGCGGCTAAACAATGGATGATTCGAATCCCGGCAGTGATGGTGCTCGGCGCCGTCTTCGGAATGCTGTCGGTATTCGGCGGCCTTTTGATTTCCTGGTATGCCCAAAGCGCGGCCGGACCCTCCATCGCCTGCACCGCCATACTCCTTGCCGGTCTCTCTGCGCTGCTCCGCCGGGCAACGAGGGGTTTTACCAGGTCTGCACCCGCAATCAATGAACTAGAAAGTGCTCGATGAAATCCACTAAATACGCGGTAGTTCTTGGGCTGGCCGCCAGTCTCTTGCTCACCGGATGCCTCCCATCTGGTGCCACAGAAGAATCTCAACAGCCAACCAACGAACCGGCAGCCGGGCATGGAGCTGTCGAAGGCGCCCGTGAAGTCGCCGAAGCACCACTGCACCTAGCAACGATCGATAAGCGCGGGTCAGCCGGGATGTTTGACCTGCTCAACGAAACCGAATCAAGTCTTGACTCGCTGGAAGAGGTGAGCGCTTTGCAGACCGATGGGCGGTACCTCTTCGCCTCCACGGCCGAAGGGCTCACGATTTTAGACAGCGGGGTGTGGAGCTGGAACCACACCGATCATTTCCATTTCTATCGGGGAACCGCACGGAAAATCGGAATCCTGGACAACGCACCCAAGGCAGTAGTCACCGGCGGACCGCTCTCCACGGCGGGCAGCACGGGAGTGTACGTTCCGGCCACCGGTGAAGGAATATTGCTGGATAACGCCCGGCTCGCCAACGGTGAAATCAGTCAACGCTTCACCACCCACCATGCTCCTCACCGGGGTTTGCTGGCGCCCCTAGGCGACGGAGCCATCTCCAGCCAGCCCGGGCAGAAACCGGCAGACATGCGCGTGCAGTATTTGGATGCAACCGGCGAACCAGTCGCCGGCGCGTCGGCTCAATGCGCTGAGCCCGCCGGAGCCACCGCCACGGTGGCCGGGCTGGTGATCGCCTGCGCCCAGGGGTTTTTAGTGGCCACGGAAACAGCAAATGATTCGGCGAAGTTTGACCTGGTTCCCTACCCGGCCGGGACCAAAGCCGGTGACCGCGCAGAGTCGCTGGAACACCGCAAAGCCCGCCCCGCAGTTGCGGGTGTGGCAGGAGATCACGGAGCGTGGGTACTGAATACGCGTTCGCTGCAGCTGCAACGGGTTTTGACCGAGCACAAACTGTTGCGAGTCTCCGCAGTAGGGGATTCACCGGGGCACATTGTGGCTCTTGACGACCGCGGACGAGTACTGGTCTATTCAACAACCACCGGTCAGAGCGTGGGCATCACCAAAGAACTGCTTCCACGCACCGTGAAGGACCCAGAGGCGCTACGCGGAGTCAGCCTGGAAACCGATGCGCAACGCGCCTACGTTAATGCGCCGAGCGAAAACAAGATCTATGAAATCGACTTCGCGGACTCGGCCCGCATCTCCCGCACCTTGGCACCTGAAACCTCACCACATTGGATGACCCAGGTCGGAAATTGAAAGATCAAAAGATGGCAAACGTAGCGAAGGTATTAGCACTTGTGCTTTCCGGGCTTTTACTACTCACCGGATGTGCGGGCCAAGGACAGCAAGAACAAAAACCGAGCATCGTGGTCACCACAAATATCTTGGCCGACGTGGTGACAAATCTGGTAGGGGAGCAGGCAACAGTCCACACCCTGATGCCGCCAAACGTTGATCCGCATTCCTTTGAGATCTCCGCCCAGCAGGCAGCTTTGCTGCAGGACGCGGATCTTGTGGTCTCCAATGGCCTGAATCTGGAAGAAGGGCTGAGCCGACAGCTCGTGGCCGTTGACGAGGCGGGAGTCAACCACTTTGTGGCGACCGATCACATCGAGCTGCTGAACGTGCCCGGGGCGAACGGGGCAGGGGATCCGCATTTCTGGACCGACCCGGCACGGGTTGTGCAGGTAGTGGACGCATTGGAGAAGGACCTTCAGCAGATCACTGGAATTTCAACCGGGCAACTTGATGCTGCCACGGGAACTTACCGCCAGAAACTTGTTGACCTCGACGCGCAGATGCTCACCGCGTTCTCCTCGATACCATCGGCGCAGCGGCAGCTCGTGACGAACCATCACGTTTTCGGCTATCTGGCAGACCGGTTCGACCTCAAAGTGATTGGCGCGGTGATCCCTTCGGGAAGCACCCTCGCTTCGCCGAGCGCCGCCGACCTGGCCTCGCTCAGCGGCGCGATCCGCGAAGCTCAGGTCTCCGCAATTTTTGTGGAGTCGGCACAGCCCGACAAATTAGCGCGAGCCCTCGCCAGCGAAGCAAAAATCGAGGTGAAAATCGTTGATCTTTACACCGAATCGCTGTCCATGGCGGGCCAAGGCGCCGAGTCGTACCTGCAGATGATGCAGGCGAATACCGAACAAATCAGCCACGCACTACGCGATTAACGCGTAGCCATGAAGGGAAAAATGAAAAAGAAAAATCATCACCTCATCACCGGTACCGTCATTCTGACGGTCCTGGGCCTGGGCGCCACGGCTTGCGGGGCCCAGGGTGACGCCGCGGCGGAAGAACTGACCGCGCCTCGTGTCGCCGTGGGCTACGCCAACGGGGTTTCGGTACTGGATGGGGAGACCCTAGAGCTCATCAAAAGCTTTGATACCGAGGAATTCACCCGGCTGAATTCGGCAGGGGACGGACGCAACTTTCTGCTGACCACCTCGGCCGGGTTCCAAGTTCTGGACGCAGTCGCACCGGCGCTGCGACAGACCGTTTTCGGAGCAAGCGCTGCCGGACACGTGGTCCCGCATGCGGGAAAGACCGCGCTCTTTGACGATGGTACGGGTGCCACCACCCTCTTTGAAACCGCGGAGCTGTCGAAAAGCACAGACCAGCTGCCCGAAACCAAAACCATTACTTCACCTGCGCATCATGGTGTTTCGGTGGCCCTTGACGATGGATCGATGCTGACCACCATCGGAGATGCCACCGCACGCAGCGGGGTGAGGCTCGTGGACGCCCAAGGCGAGGAGACCGCACGGAATACCGATTGCCCGAACGTGCATGGTGAAGGAATGACTGGCCAGGGCCGCGCGGTCTTTGGCTGCGAGGACGGGGCTCTGATTTACGCGGATGCTAAGTTCACTAAGTTGAAAGCACCAGATGGCTACGGGCGGATGGGCAACGCCTATGTGTCGCCGACCAGCGAACTGGTCATCGGCGATTATAAGGATGACCCCGATGCGGAAGGAACACTGCTTGACCAGATCGTCCTGATCGATGCGGCCAAGCAGACCTCCAAGGTGGTCGGCTTACCTCAAGGCGCGGAATACACGTGGCGGGGGATAGCGCGTGGACCGCAGGATCTGGGTTACTTGCTGGGCATGGACGGTAAGATTCACGTGATCGATCCGCGTAGCGGGGAGATTACCCGTGACTTTAAGGTCATCGAGCCGTGGGAAGACCCTGCCCAGTGGCAGGATCCGCACCCTTCGCTGCGTATCGATGGAAATACTGCCTACGTGGCTGACCCGGCAACCAAGTCCATACATGCGGTAGATCTGGCTACCGGTGAGAAGAAGTCGTCGGTGCAGTTGGAGCACGCACCGAATGAAATGGCCCTCACCACCAAGTAGGCGGCGGGGATTAAAAGATTCATGGCCGGATCCCCTTGGAAGTTCAGGAACGGGATCCGGCCATGAAGGCTTCTCGCGGTGCGGTGTGGACTACAGGCCGCGCACCAGCAGCACGTCCAAGGTACGTGGGCCGTGTACCCCTTCAACACGCTCCAACTCGATATCACTGGTGGCCGAAGGGCCGGAGATCCAAGTCAGTGGGCGAGTGATGGTCAACCGCACCATGGCCTCGGGAAGCAGCCGCACAATGCTGGAGACCGGAACGATGCACAGGTGATGATCCGGAACCAGCGAGATTGCACGGCGGCCCTGGTTAGGTTCGCCGTCCAGGATGATGGTTCCCGATTCGGCAATGGAAACCTGTGAGGAGGTCACTACCGCGCTGGTCGCATCCAGCTGCGCCACGCTCAATCGTGCACCGGGCGCATCGGGGATCTGAGTGATGCCCGTTGGCAGCTCGGAGAGCCAGAGTTGTTCTAGCCCGTGCGGGTAAACGACCGAGTTGGCATCCTTCAGCTTCGCCGCCACAAACTCTGGAATCTGCGCGGAGTTGATGACCTCAACACCGGCCTTGTAATCGAGCAGTCGGTCAACGAGCAGCTCGATCAGTTCTTCCTCGGGCATCTGGGAACTCGTGCGGTATTCGCGCGGAGTTTCCTCGGCTACCGGTGCGTCCGCTAGCGCCGAGCGGATGCGGCCGAGGATTTCTTCTTTGGCACTCACTTGGACTCCTTCTGGTCGCTCCACCAGTCGCGGAAAGACTTATTTGGCGGGGCTGGGATATCGCGGCTCTGGGTCCAGCCCGCTGCGATACCCGGAAGCTTCTTGATCTTCTTATCCTTGCCGGCCATCAGCCGGCCCAGCGGCAGTGCCTTTTCCAGCAGGCCAATATTCTTGCCCTTGCCCAGCGCCCAGGAGCCGCCCTTCATCAGCAGGTCCATTTGGGTCGGGATCTTATGCGTCTCGCGCTGGGCATCCACATCTTCGCCACGCAGGTGGACCAGGATTTCGGGGATGTTGATCTTCACCGGGCAAGCGTCATAACAGGCCCCGCACAGCGAGGAGGCGTAAGGCAGCGAACCGTTGTCCTCGGCCTCGATGCCGGTCATCAGCGGCGAGAGGATCGCGCCGATAGGCCCCGGGTAGGTTGAGCCGTAGGCGTGCCCGCCGGTGCGCTCGTAGACCGGGCAGACATTCATGCACGCCGAGCAGCGGATGCAGTTCAGCGCGGTGCGCCCAAAACGATCCGACAGTGCGCGGGTGCGTCCGTTATCGAGCAACACGATGTGCACGTTGCTCGGCCCATCATCGGCGCTCGCCCCGGTCCACAACGAGGTATAGGGGTTCATGCGCTCGCCGGTGGAGGAACGTGGAAGCAACTGCATGAAGACTTCCAGGTCTTCCCACCGTGGCAGGACCTTTTCGATACCCATCACGGTAATCAGGGTTTCCGGGAGGGTCAGGCACATCCGTCCGTTGCCTTCGGATTCCACTACGCCGAGGGTTCCGGTGTCTGCCAGCGCAAAGTTCGCACCGGAGATGGCGACCTTGGCGGCAAGGAATTTCTTGCGCAGGTGGGTACGCGCGGCGTCGGCTAGCTTGCTGGGATCATCGGTGAGGTTTGGGTCAACCTCCGGCATTTCCTGCAAGAAGATATCCCGTACCTGGGTGCGGTTCTTGTGAATCGCCGGAACCAGGATGTGGCTTGGCTTGTCATGACCCAGCTGGACAATCAGCTCGGCGAGGTCGGTTTCGAAAGCGGAGATGCCTTCGGTTTCCAGGTGCTCGTTAAGGCCGATTTCCTGCGTGGCCATGGATTTGACCTTGACAACCTCAGTGGAACCGGTGTCCTTGACCAGCTGTGTGACGATCTTGTTCGCCTCGGAGGCGTCACGTGCCCAGTGGACGATGCCGCCACGGGCGGTGAAGTTCTTCTCGAACTGCAATAGCAGCTCTTCGAGGTTGGCCATGGCGTTGTTCTTGATGGCCGCGCCCGCGTCGCGCAGCTGCTCCCAGTCGGGAAGTTCGCCAACAACCTTCAAACGCTTGTCGCGAATGGTGTGGGTTGCGTGGCGCAGGTTCTTGCGCATCTGGGTATTGCCCAATTCACGATGTGCTGCCTGCGGGAATGGTTCCTCTTCAAAGAGGTTTCCATGACCGGGGGCCGGCATGCCGAGGAATACCTGTGTCACAGTGTCACCGTCTCTTCCATGGTGCTAGCCAAGATATCGGCTAGGTGCAGAGTTTTTGGTTTGGCACCGGTGCGCGACAGGCCGCCACCGATGTGCATGAGGCAGGACGCGTCGCCGCCGGCGCAGGCCGAGGCTCCGGTGGAACAGATGTTTTTCATCTTGTCTTCGAGCATGGCCGAAGAAACATCCGCGTTCTTGATGGAGAAGGTGCCGCCGAAGCCGCAGCACTGATCTGCTTCGGGAAGTTCCTCGACGGTGATGCCGCCGACGGTCTTAAGCAGATCCAGCTGGCGGTCGCCGAGTTTCAGAGAACGCATACCGTGGCAGGAGGGGTGGTAGGTGATGGTGTCGGGGAAGTAGCTGCCGAGTTGCTCGGCGGCGTTAGTTATTCCCAGGACATCAACGAGCAGCTGGGAGAGTTCATAGGTGCGTTTGCCCACCGCTATCGCGCGTTCCTTCAGCTCGGGTTTGCCTAGTCGCTCCGCGAGGATGGGGTGCTGGTGTTTGACCGAAGCGACGCAGGAACCCGAGGGGGCCACCGCAACATCGTAGTCATCGGTGTCAAAGGCATTGATGTGGTTTTCCACCACAGGCAGGGCTTCAGGCATATATCCGGAATTGATGTGCATTTGCCCACAGCAGGCCTGAGCCTTGGGAAATACGACTTCATGGCCCAAGCGTTCCAGGATTTTCACGGTCGACTTGGCGGTTTCGGGGTACATGGCATCCACGATGCATGTGGCAAAGAGAGCAATCCGCATAGTAAATAACTCTTTCGAAGTGTGGTCTGACCATACTATGCGCTGAACTTTCCATAAGTCAAGACTTGTTGTGATTGCACTCACCTTGTAGGCTAGTTGGTCGGACCACATATGGTCAGACCAACTTTGAGTAAGGACGCCCACACCGTGTTTACACCAACAACGGATCCCGTTGCGGGAAGTGTTGCGATCTCGGCACTGATTGCTTTGATCCCACTTCTCACCTTCTTTGTTTTACTGGCAATAATCAAGACCAAAGCACATGTTGCCGGTCTTGGTTCGCTATTAGTTGCCATCATCATCGCAATTTTCGGCTGGCAGATGCCGGTCGGGATGGCGTTAAACTCCGGCGTGATGGGCATGGTCTTCGGTGCCTTCCCGATCGTCTGGATCGTTGTCATGGCTATCTTCCTCTACCAGGTGACGGTTAAATCCGGTCGGTTCGAGGATCTGCGTCGCGTCTTTGACGTAATCGGCGGCGGAGACGTTCGCATCCAAGCGGTATTGATAGCCTTCTGCTTCGGTGGCCTGCTTGAAGCGCTGGCAGGTTTCGGCGCCCCCGTGGCAATTACCGCAACCATGTTGCTGGCTCTTGGTCTGGCCCCACTGCGCGCAGCCTGCGCGGTACTGATCGCTAACACCGCTCCGGTTGCCTTCGGCGCCGTGGCTATCCCGATCACCACCGCTGGTGCATTGACCGGAATCCCGGCCGCAGACATTGGCGCCGTTGTTGGTCACCAATCACCACTGCTGGCATTGTTTGTTCCTTCGATTTTGGTGTTGGTTATCGATGGCTGGCGCGGTATGCGTCAGACACTTCCAGCCACCCTGACCATTGGTATTTCCTTCGGTATTGCCCAGTGGCTTTGCGCGACCTACTTCTCCTACGAACTGACCGACATTGTTGCTTCGCTCGTTGGTTTGGCCGCTGCCGTTATACTGCTTCGTTTCTGGACTCCGAAGGGTGCCGATGAGGCCCGCCAGCGTGTGCTGACAGCTGAAGCAGCCGCAGAACCTGTTGAGCGTAATCAGAAGCTTCACGGCGCCAACACCTGGATGGCTTTGTTCCCTTACCTGCTGGTCATCGTGATCTTCGGTGTGGCCAAGCTGTGGAAGCTGGGCGTTGATATTCCTAAGTGGCTGGCAAGTACCGACATCAAGTTCGGCTGGCCAGGACTGGACGGCAACATCTTGAATGCCGCCGGCGAACCAGTATCATCCACGATCTACAACTTCCAATGGCTATCATCGCCCGGCACCTTGTTGCTGATCACCGGCGTGATTGTTGCCTTCGTTTACTCGCGTAATACCGGCAACGGTGAGTATGCGATGACCTTTGGCGAAGGGCTGTCCGAAGTTGGCAAGACCATCTACAACATGCGTTACGCAGCGTTGACCATCCTGTCGGTTCTGGGCCTGGCTTACGTCATGAACCTTTCCGGACAGACAATCACCGTAGGTACCTGGCTTGCTGGCGCCGGTGGATTCTTTGCATTCCTCTCGCCAATCTTGGGCTGGATCGGTACCGCAGTGACCGGTTCCGACACTTCGGCTAACGCGCTGTTCGCCAAGCTACAGCAGACCGCCGGCGTAAATGCCGGAATCGACCCAACTCTACTGGTTGCTGCAAATACCTCCGGCGGCGTGGTCGGCAAGCTGATCTCGCCACAGAACCTGGCAATCGCCGCCACCGCGGTAAAGATGGAGGGCCAAGAGTCGGTCATCCTGAAGAAGGTCGCTGGCTGGTCCGTCGGTATGCTGCTGGTGCTTTGCACCCTGGTTTACCTGCAGTCCACCCCGGTGTTGTCTTGGATGCTTCCATAATTGAGTTAAAGGCTAAAATGGTCTACTGATGTCTATAAATCCAGCTCCGCGTGCGTACCAAGTTGTCCTCGACTCAATCGAGTCTGACCTGCGTTCGGGAAAACTTGCCTTAGGGGACCAGCTCCCCGGCGAGCGTGCGCTCGCGGAGCAGCATCAGATTTCCCGTGCCTCGGTACGTGATGCCATCAGAATTCTCGATGTGCTGGGATTGGTGAAGACTTCAACGGGATCCGGACCAAATTCGGGTGCCGTAATCATCTCCAACCCTGCCGCCGGAATCTCGCAGGCCCTACGAATGCACCTGGCTGCCAAAGGGATCAACGTTCGCGAGATCGTTGAGTCTCGTATTCTGCTGGAAACGTGGGCCGCGCAGATGCCTCCACGTAACCCGCTCCATGCGCAGCAGGTCATTGATCGAACCGCGGTGTTGATTATGCGCATGGATGACGCGCAGCTATCTCGCGAGGAATTTCACCGCATCGATGCAGAATTCCACGTGCTGTTAGCCTCCATGGCGGGAAACACCGTGGTGGAGTCGATGATGGAATCCTTGAGGCATTCGATCAGCCATTATGTTGCTGAATCGATTCCCAACGACGAATCTTGGCAGCCGGTCGTGCGTGTGCTTCGACGCCAGCACAAGGCGATCCATCACGCTTTCGCCACTAACCAGCGCGAACGTGCTGCGCAGCTGATAGAAGAACACATCACCTGGTTCTACTCTCAGACGCGCTAAGAGTTCAAAGAAAATCTCCGGTACTTTCCAACAAGATTGGAAGGGTACCGGAGATTTTATTTTTCGATATCGACGTTTCGGCACTAGCTACGTTGGGGCTAGGCCGGTAGTTTGGCTGCCGTATGGTGGTTGCGTTCCAAGAGTCGCGATGCAAAGTAACCGATAAGAATTCCCCAGAATGCCGCGTGAATATTGAATAAGTTCATCCCGGAAATCGTCACGACAAAAGTAATCAGAGCGCCCATGGTGAACTTAGTAGCGAATGCCGTGACGAAGGCCTGTTGTAAGGCTTTGAGCATTGCGATACCGCCCAATGCCAGCACGAAAGCTTCAGGTGTCGCGAGCATAAGTCGGGTCAATAACGGTGCAAACAACGCAAAGACCAAAGATAGCGAACCATAAACTACCGCAGCGCTGTATTGCCGGTGTTTTTCGCCGGACGAGGTCAACAGGCTATTGGTTGGTCCCGTGACACAGGCAGATACCGCGCCGAAGCATGCGTTGAGCACCGAGAATCCACCGGTGGCGATAGCGAAGGAATTAATAGGTGGCCGGTGACCGGCAGCGCGCAACACTGCCACACCCTGCCCGTTTTGTACCACCAGTGCGGTCAGCACCAGCGGCAACAACAGTTCAACTTGGGAGCCCCACGTGAATGCAGGGGCGGTGAATTCCGGAGAGGCCAGAATCGGGCCACCGGCTGACTGCAATGCAAATTGTCCACTGAGCGCCACTGCCGCAATACCGACAACCAAGGTTCCCAGCACCGGGGGCAAATATTTACCCAAGGCTGGAACCGCGCTGAGCAGCAGGAAAGCCAATACCATTGGTCCGGCCACGATGAGGTTGCTCTGGGTGGAGGAAACAATGTCGGTGCCGAACCGGAGGAAGACCGCAGCAACCATAGCCATGACGATGGGCATGGGGATAGCCGACATGATTCGGCGCACCACCCCGGTAGAACCCAGCGCAAGAATGAGCAGGCCAGAGGTGAAAAATACCCCGACGACTTCTGTGAACTGTAAGTGTTGCAGCGATGGACCAAGCAGGACAGTGCCCGGAATGGACCACGCGAAACCCAGCGGTTGGCGGTAGATCAACGACATGATCAACGTTGCGAGTCCTGCGGAGAGGAATATGGCGAATACCCACGAAGCTAATTGCCCTTCGGAGAGCCCACCAGCCATTCCGACCGCCAAGGTCACAGCGATTGGTCCCGAAGAAGAGAAGATCAACCCGATGATCCCGTTGGAGACGTAATTCGGGCCGATGTCCCTCATCAGTTGACGGAGCCCTGCCGGAGCAACGCCGGGACGCTCAATGAGGGGCTGACGTAGGGCGGGTTCGATTACTGGCTCTTCGCTCAGCTTGGAGTCAGGCGGGACAGTGCTCATTACAGCTCCTAGGCGATGTCGCGGAGTATCGAGATTTTTGTACCTATTCAGTTCATCAGAGAAGTGCGGACATTTAAGCCATAGAAAGCACCTAGCTGATCCTAGGACTGGCATACCTAGGATCATTTAGGCGGCTTCCCTTTCTAGCCAGAACATCGTTTTTATCGCTGCTACTTGTACGGTCAGTACGCAGGTTGCACGCATTGAAGCAGAGCCATAACAGGTCACAAGGTGCGTAGTTTTGGCTCATCTGCCTACTATGGAGAACAATCTCAGGTCCTGTGGTGAAAGGAGCTTGGAGATGACTCCCGGTACCGAACTTGGTGATTTTCTCAAGGCACGTCGAGCACTAGTCGCCCCCAGCGGTGACGGTGGCCCACGCCGTCGCGTCGCCGGATTGCGCCGTGAAGAAGTAGCAACACTGGCCGGGGTCAGCGCGGACTACTACGCGCGGCTTGAGCAAGGACGGCATAAACGCCCATCCCAATCGGTGCTCAATGCCCTGTCCCGGGCCCTGCAATTAGATGAAACGGCCTCTCGCCATCTTTTTGACCTCGCTAGAGCAGTGGCAGATCCCAATGGCAACAAACTCGACAAACGAGCTCAAAGGGTACGCCCATCACTACATGCATTGTTGGACTCCTTCACTGAACACCCCGCATTCATTAGAGGCCGTCGAACAGAGATCTTGGCAATGAATCCGCTGGCTGCCTTCCTCTTGACCGATGTCATGGCCAAGCCCGTGCGCGAACGCAGCCTCATCCGCTGGGCATTTTTGGATCCTGAAGCACGTTCCAGATACCTTGATTGGGAAAAGGTTGCCTCGTCTATGGTGGGCACTTTACGTTTGGACGCTGGAAGACATCCGCACGACCCGTTACTTGCACAATTGGTCGGTGAGTTATCCCTACACAGCGAAGAATTTCGCACGTGGTGGGCCGACCACCGCGTCGTTGAACGCCGCGACGGGGTTAAACGGCTCAGCCATCCACTGGTTGGTGAACTAGAGATCGACTATGAAGCACTAGATGTCACCGGAGTAGCTGACCAGACCATGTTTATCTATACAACTGAACCCGGTTCTGCTTCTGAAGCAAAAATGCGGACCTTAGCTTCGTGGATCCACGATGATTCAAAACGCTCATCCCGTACGCAGTGAGTTTTCTGCAGGAAATTAATCCTTGCCAGGCAGGTCATGAGGCCTTGTGAAATAGCAAGTTTTTAGAAGTATTCAGACTGAATGCCTAGCCGTATCTAGATGCTAGGGCGAAACAAAATAGACTAGTACAGGCCAATGACTTTGGCCTGCGCTGCAACGAATGGTGGACATGGAATACACCCTGACCTTTCCCGAGCTGAACCGGCACTTTGCCGCTCGGACCATGATGGAGGGCAGCCTCGTCATGAGCTCCGGCGAGGTGAACCCTTATCGCTGGGTGCAAAGTTCAGGAATGAGCCGGGTATACGCCGACGTAGCAGACGCCGAGGTCTTTATGCAGTTGGACCTTGTCCAAGGCAAGGTGCGCTACCGGTTTAATTGCACGGCTGGAGAGTTAGAAGGCCCATGCAAACACGTTGCCGCGTTGGGGCTGTATCTGACCCGGACGCCGGAAGAAGAGCTCACCGTCAGCGATGATCCAAAGCTAGAAGATCATGACGGTGACAGCCCACGTCCGGTGCCTCACTGGCAGCGTTCGTTGCATGCACTGCTGCCGGTGCTAGAACCGGAGACTGAGGCCGTTCCACTTGGCTTGTTAGTTTCGGTAGTTCACGAAAAATACCGCAAACGTGACGCCTATGATGTGAAGGTGCGCCCGGCACAACCCGGCACTCGTTCGCCCTGGGTGCAAAGCGGTGTCTCCTGGACTCATCTGGCAAGTGATAGAAGATTTGATGACACCCAGCGCCGAGTCATGATGGACCTGTACGGAATTTCCTTACGGATGAGCGAATCCCATTATTACGATCACTGGGGCAACGATTGGGTGACATTGAACTTATTGCCCGGCGAAGAACTTGGGCGCATCCTCAAAAGCATTCGTGACGCAGGCGTTAGTGTGGTGTCGGCAAAGACCAAAGAACCCATCAACTTCCCGCAGACTCCTGCACAGGGGCTGGTGAATTTCATCGAAGATGAGCAGGGTCTAAAACTGGAACCAAAGATTTTGGCTCCCGAAGGATTCCCCACCTCAATGATCGCGCTGGGCCTGCCACCGGCCGCGGCACTGTTCTTCGAAGGAAGCCCGGATAAAGCCAAGGCTTTACATTTGGCCTGCTTTGAACCAAAAATTACGGACGAACTCATTGAATTAGTGCGTAATGGTCCGGTGCAGATCCCCACGGAGCAGATCCCGGAATTCCATCACTCTTTCATGCCGCGGATGCGCAAAGTTGCGCCGCTAGAAAGCTCGGACGGAAGTTACCAGGTTCCTGAGCCGGCTCGGCCAGTACTGAAACTGCAGTTGCGTCACTCGCTCAACGAACTGTCCGGTGAATTCTCTTGGCACTACGTTGACTCCGGTTCTCGGCAGAGAACCGTGGAGCGAGAGATTCTGCGTAGCATTTTGGACAAGGTAGGAACGGAGAATCCATTAGTTCAATCTGGTACGGGAAGTTTTGCGCCCCTGCAACTCAATCTCACTGCGAGCATCGACTTTGTGTTGGATACCTTGCCGTTGTTGCGTGAGCACCCAGACGTACAAGTTGATGAGCACAGCGTCGTCCCAGACTATAAACGCGCCGAAGGACAAGCGGTCGTCAGCATTGGCGTGGGTGAAGCAAGCAATGATTGGTTCGACCTAGACGTCGATATCAAACTTGCCGAGAAAAAGATTCCCTTCGTCGAGTTGTTTAGTGCGCTCAGTGCTGGCGACGACTATTTGGTGTTAGACGATGCGCAAGTTGTTCCCATCAACGGTGCAGAGTTCCATGCCCTTCGCCAATTGATCTCTGAGGCTGGCGAATTAGCGCAAAGTACTTC
The DNA here is from genome assembly GCF_002332285.1 of Glutamicibacter sp. BW77. Taxonomy (NCBI): domain Bacteria; kingdom Bacillati; phylum Actinomycetota; class Actinomycetes; order Micrococcales; family Micrococcaceae; genus Glutamicibacter; species Glutamicibacter sp. BW77. Next base: position 122,377 of record NZ_NRGT01000047.1, read on the forward strand.
CTCAGGGGTGCGGATGCACCGGTTGAACATTGACTGGTGGCAAGAACTTGTGGCCTTAGGAATTATCGAGGCTCAGGAAAATGAGTGGCTCGCCGCAATGGCGAAGCTGACAGGCGCCCAAGGCCCCGATCATGTTGAGGTGCCCGGAAGCTTTACCGCCACCTTGCGTGACTACCAGCAACAGGGCCTGAACTGGCTCGATTTCTTACGTCGTCATCAGCTTGGCGGGGTGCTGGCCGATGATATGGGACTGGGCAAAACGGTTCAGTTGTTGGCCGCATTGGAGAAGGCGCGTATAGAAGATCCAAAAGCCAAGTATTTGGTGGTCGCGCCGACCTCGGTGGTCGGCAACTGGGCAAGTGAAGCCGCGAAATTCACTCCTCAATTGCGCACCACGGCCTTGAATGAAACGAGCACTAAGCGACGTAGCAGCGTTGCCGAGACCGTCGGTGACGCACAGCTGATAGTGACTAGCTACGCGATTTTCCGTCTGGACTTTGAACAGTTTGAACAGATGGGATTTTCCGTGCTCATCCTGGATGAAGCGCAGATGGTGAAAAACCACGCCTCAAAGGGGTACAAACAGGTTCGCCAGATTCAGGTCCCCTGCAAGTTTGTCGTCACCGGCACTCCGGTTGAAAACAATCTCTTGGAACTTTGGGCGTTGACTTCTCTGGCCGCACCAGGGCTCTTAGGCGGCCTCAAGGCGTTTAAAGATAATTATTCTAAGCCCATTGCCTCCGGGGATGGGGCACGGATGCAACGGCTAAAGAGCCGGTTGCGCCCGTTTGTGCTGCGCCGTACCAAGGACCAGGTAGCCAAGGATCTTCCTTCGAAGACCGAACAAGTCATTCACGTCGAGCTGGAACCGGCTCACCGTAAGGCCTACGACCGGCGTTTTCAGCGGGTACGTCAAGAAGTCTTAGGACTGGTTCAAGATGTTGATTCCAACCGTTTTAAGATCTTGCAGTCGCTGACCTTGTTGCGCCAGCTCGCCTTGGATCCATCACTGGTTGATGAAGGCAACGGGCCAAGTGCCAAACTGGAGCTTCTACAATCATTATTGGAAGATGCAGTGGCCGAGGGGCACAAGATTTTAGTCTTCAGCCAATTCACCTCGTTCCTAGCCAAAGCCCGCGGGGTAGCGCTCGACCTTGGGTTTGAGACCGGTTATCTCGATGGGAGCACCAGTGGTGCCAAGCGACGAGAACTAATCGAGGACTTCAGCGCAGGCAAGTTCCCCGTATTTTTCATCTCTTTGAAATCTGGCGGCTTCGGTATTAACCTCACCGCGGCTGATTACTGCATCCTATTGGACCCGTGGTGGAACCCGGCTGCAGAAGCTCAAGCGATCGACAGAGCACACCGTATCGGACAAGATAAGCCGGTGTACGTGTATCGGTTGGTTGCTAAAGACACGATTGAAGACAAGGTTCTGGCTCTGCAAGCTAAGAAAACCCAGCTCTTTAACGATGTTCTGGGGGATTCGGAGCAAATGGCCTCGGCAACCACCTTGGATACCGAGGACTTTTTGGCCTTGCTTGAGTAGCGACGACTAGCGTAGGTCTTCGCGGTCCTCATTCATCTTGTGCAGGAGATCAGCGAAGCGTTGTACATCTGCTTCATCCCAATCGGAAAGACGGTTGTGAAGTCGAGTGCGGAGGCTATTTCCACTGGCCTTCCACGCTTCGTGTGCCTTGACGGTGATTGAGACCAATTGGGCTCGTCCGTCGGATGGATCTGTGGTGCGAGTGATAAGGCCCATTGATTCAAGCTGTTTGACCATCCGCGAGATGGTGGCCTTGTCCAGTTCAAGGTGCTCTGCGAGGGCTCCTTGTTGTTGGGCGTCATTGTGGATCAAGAATGACAGAATTCGGTAGCCAGGTGCCTGAAGTTCAGGGTGGATAGCTTTGGCGCGCTCGCGGATCGATTGTCGCGCGCGAAGCAACGTGGTGGTGAATTCTTTTTCTACCTGGGCAAGCAGCTTTTCATCGTGCATGGTTTCTATTCTAGAGAACAGTGCGACTGTCGCCGACATTTGTCGGAAAAGTAAGACTTTGACCGACTTGGGGGTGCGCTGAAATGTAGAGATATACAAAAATTGCTTGAAGCTTCAATCAAGTGAGTATATGCTGTATTTATGACACAGTCAGCAGAACTCCCTCCGGTATTATTCTTGAGCCATGGTGCACCGCCCCTGGCCGACGATGCCCGCTGGACCAGTGAACTAGCTGGCTGGTCAGAAACCATCAGTAAGCCCAAAGACATTTTGATGATCTCTGCGCACTGGGAAAATGCCCCGGTCACGCTCAGTGCAACCTCGCAGAAAAATGAGCTGGTCTATGACTTCTGGGGTTTCCCGCAGAAGTACTACGACGTGCGTTATGACGCACCGATGGCTCCAGATCTTGCGCTGGAAGTTGAACGGCTTACCGCAACTCATGGCCACCATGTAGAGCGAGATGAGAGCCGCGGGCTGGACCACGGGGCGTATGTCCCGCTCAAGGAAATGTTCCCGGATGCCGACGTGCCGGTAGTGCAGATGTCCATGCCAACGCTAGATCCCGCCGGTCTTTTTGAGCTAGGCAAGTCCTTGGCTCCCTTGCGTGAACGCGGGACCTTGATTGTCGGTTCCGGATTCACCACCCACAACCTGCGTTGGTTCAATCCTGCCGGTGGCGCCGACGTCACCCCACCAAGTGCCTCCAGCGAGTTTGATCATTGGGCCGAAGAAGCGATGGCTCGTGGGGATGTGGACTCGATTCTCGACTTCATGCATAAGGCTCCTGCCGCTCGGGAAGCCCATCCGCGCTCCGAGCACTGGGCTCCACTCTATGTCTCGCTCGGCGCCGCTTATGCCTCGGGCGGTATTGACGCAAAAACTGCTATCGACGGTTTTTGGTTCGGGCTGTCCAAGCGTTCCTGGACGCTCACCTAATACCACTGTAGATTTCCTAAAACGAGAAAAGCGATCCCGCGGACCACTGGTCTGCGGGATCGTTTTTTGGTTTACTCGAACTAAAAGTCGCCCGTGGATATAGGAGGATTGCAGTCTGAAGTGTTGCGGATGGAAGTGGTGGATTTAAATCCACTAGGTGACGGGTCTCACAATCTAGGTAAATGTAGGTTATGATCTTATGGTCGGACCATAGTGGTCTGACCATTAGGTAGTCATTTTCTCGCACCAAGTGGAGCTGTCTACATGCAGATGGGAATGCTGCGAAAGTATGGTCAGAGAGGATCAGAAATATGGACAACTTAGGAGTGCTCGCGTTGCTCGCGCTCGCACCAATATTGGTAGTCGGGGTGTTACTCGTAGGATTCCGTTGGCCCGCAAAATTCGCCATGCCGGTCGGATACGTCGTTGCGGTACTCGTGGCATTGTTCGTCTGGAAGATGGACTTCAGCGGGGTGCTTGCCGCCTCGATTGAGGGGCTCGTTGTTGCCGCCACCATGCTATACATCGTTTTCGGTGCCCTACTCTTGCTCGCGACGCTAACCGTGGGCGGTGCAATGAACGCCATCAGGGCCGGATTTAATAACATTTCACCCGACCGCCGCGTCCAGGCAGTCATCATCGGCTGGCTATTTGGTAGCTTCATCGAAGGGGCCTCGGGATTCGGTACCCCCGCCGCAGTGGTTGCGCCGTTGCTGTTAGCCCTTGGGTTCCCGGCGATGGCCGCCGTGATGGTGGGTCTGATCATTCAGAGCACTCCAGTGAGCTTCGGTGCCGTAGGCACACCAATTTTGATTGGTGTGCAGCAGGGGCTTGGCGGCGATCCCGCCGTTGCAGAACGAGTCAGTGTGCTGGGACTGACCATGCCGGAGTTCATTAACTCTATTGGCCTGGAAGTCGCAATAATCCACGCGCTCGTAGGTTTGCTTATTCCGCTGATCATGGTCTGCATGCTTACCGGGTTCTTTGGCCCGGAACGGCGCTTCCGCGACGGGTTGGCCGTTTGGCCCTTTGCTATCTACGCGTCCCTGGCCATGACGGTTCCTTATGTTCTCACTGCCCGCTTCTTCGGGCCTGAATTCCCGTCACTATTTGGCGGTCTGATCGGCCTCGCGCTGGTTATGTTCACTTCTAGCCGCGGATTCTTGATGCCCAAGGAGATCTTCGACTTCGGACCGAAAGAAACCTGGTCTCAGCGTTGGATGGGCTCGCTCGAATCGGCTAAGGCAGTGGAATTGACTGGGAAGATGAGCCTGATCCGTGCCTGGGCACCATATATTTTGATGGGCACGCTGTTGGTCGCGACCCGTGTGATCCCCGAGGTGAAAACCTTCTTGACGGGGCTTGCCATTCCGGTGAACGATATTCTCGGCACCGGAATCAGTACCAGCATTCAGCCGTTCTACCTGCCAGGCTTTGTGCTGATTCTTGCTTCCGTCTTCGCTTTTGTGCTGCACAAGATGAATGGCGCGCAAATCGCACGTGCCTTCAAAGTCTCGGCCGCGCAGCTATTTGGCACCGCTGTTGCCCTGCTCTTCGCGGTTCCTTTGGTGCGTATCCTGATTCAATCCGGGCCGGAATTGAATAATTCTGGGCTCTCCAGCATTCCGGTGACGCTGGCCGAGGGCGCAGCCGCAATCTCAGGTGGCGCCTGGCCACTAATTGCACCGTGGATCGGGGCTCTGGGGGCATTCGTAGCCGGATCAAATACCATTTCCAACCTGACCTTCTCCCAATTCCAGTTCTCCACCGGAGCGCAGATCGGAGTTCCGCCGGAATCTATCGTTGCGGCGCAGGCTATTGGTGGTGCCGGAGGCAATCCGATTTCCATTCATAATATTGTTGCAGCATCGGCAACAGTTGGCTTGCTAGGGCGTGAAGGCGATCTGTTGCGCAAGACGATTCTGGTCACGATCTACTACTGCCTAGCTGGCGGTGTTATTTCCTTCCTCTTTATCCACGGATTCGGACTGAACGTCGGAACCATCATGCTGGTAATTCTGCTGGTCGGCTTCGCCCTGATCGTTCGGTGGATGCTCAAGCAGAAACCGAAGTTCGTTACGAAGTCTGGCGGCACCCAGCCGGCCCAGGATTAGGAATAGAAACAAGAGCAGAAGCAATCGGGCGTTCATGCCGGATTGCTTCTGCTCTTGTCATGTTGCGATAGCTTGGAGGGCTCTTCGAGTTTAAGCGTGGTGCAGGATGCTCAGCACGGCCGTAGGCCCGCCGTGTATAACAATATCCTGACCCGGTAATGATCATGATTCCGATAACCCCGACCGATCCGTTTCAAGTTCTTCGCCGTCAGGTTCGCCGCCTCGCTCCGAGCATTCGTCAACCGCGTACGAATGAACACCAGCAACTCCCGACGCCACGCAGTGAGTGTCCGGAACAAGGACTTCGCTTCGACCATTTTGGTTGCTTTCACCGATTTCTCCAGTACCGCCCACCTCGATTGAAAATCATGGATATCCCTGGTTTTCAGCAGTTCCCGCACGTGTTCCTTAATCCCATAAATCACGCCCAGCTCAGGATCTGATTCAAGGATCAGTTTCAGTCGTTCAACTTGCTTGATCGACAAGTTCTCCAAGTTGCAGGTCAACAGTTTCCGATACTTGTAGGCCGGATCAGCGACCCTTCCTCGGCGCTGGAGCACCTCGTGGGAGCGACGCCGGCGCACCTGAGTAATCATCAGATTCGCACGCTGAATGACATGAAAATGGTCCACGCTGATCTTGGCCTTGGGCAGGTTTTCACGCACCGCTTTGCGGAACTCAGCAGACATATCAATGGCCACATACTGCACTCGTTGACGCCAGTACCGTGGCCGGGACTTCAACCACTTCTTCACCGCTGCACCGCGCCGTCCGTCCACAATATCTAGAATTTTTCCGGTATCCAGATCGGTGAAGACAATAGACCACGGCTCAATACGAATCACTTTCCCGGTGCGGCCGCGCGCGTAGCGGACCTTACGAAAACGATGCTCATCAATACCGAGACGGCGGATGAACATGCGGTCCACGTTGCCTACAAGCTCACCGACCATGTTCACTCTTGCCATCACGGTTGGCCAGGAAACTTGGTACGCAGAAGCGACCCTGGACACGGCTCGCAGTTCGCAGCTCATCTCGTCCACGAGCTTTTGAGAGAGCCTGGTAGTGATTCTGGCCCTCAACGGTAGCTGTTCGGTGGTTTGCACGAACGAGCGGCGTTCGCAGGCGGTCTCTTGGCAGGCCATCCGGCGTTTGCGCACCAGGACCTGAATGTCGTTGCCACCGGTTGGGAGGTCTTTGACCCGGTGCACTGGTCTGGAGTGGATGCGGGTGGTGATCACCCCACAAGTTGGGCAGGCTGCCTCTGTGGCTTTGGGCTCGATAAGGACTTGTCGTCCGGCTGGTTCTTGGGTTGCGTCGATGACGCGGTAGTCAGTGAGGTTGAGAAGAATCGACGCAGTGTCGTTTCCACCGGTATCCTTAAACACGGCTCGTAGTTCCTTGCTGATGGTTTGTCTAGACAACATCCATTTTCGCAGAGGACTGCGGGCCTTACTTATTTTTCGGGCTCACCACGCTAAAACTTGAAGAGCCGCTTAATGAGGGCAAACTTGATGCCTGGTTTGAACATCCGGATGGCACCATGGCAGAAAACGAGCACTCCGGGTATATGAACATCGACGATGTTCAATTGCCTGAAGATGCCGAATACTACCTGTGTGGACCATTGGCATTTATGAAACTTGTGCGCAGCGCGCTGATAGCCAGAGGGATTCCCGCCAAGGACATCCAGTATGAAGTCTTCGGCCCTGACCTATGGCTTGCAGATTTTCAGTAACGCAAGACAGCTGGTTCCTCAGACAAAGAATCCGGAGCTATCTGGACTAAGAAAGAATTGGGCCCACCCGAAAAACCGGATGGGCTCAATTAATCAGTAACGACTTAGTTGATCGCCTCTGCGATCGGTGTCTGTCCGTCGTAGAAATTCACTGTCTGGCGAACGGCTGCGTTGTTGACGACAACATGGGTCAGGACATCTGCAACGGTTTCACGCGCAGTATTCCCCTCATCGTCCTGCGGGGCACGTCCTTGGATCTTGCCTTCTTCATCGGTCAGCGTGACCTTCTGGCTGGATGGATCCAGGGTCAGTAGGCCAGGGCCAAGAATTGTGAAGTCCAAGTCGGTTGAACGCAAGAATTTGTCCGCGTCATGCTTGGCCTTGGCATAGGTGTAGAAGGAGTTGTCCTTCTCTAGGCTGTCCACGTCAACGGATGCGCGCGCATAGGAGACCATGACAAAACGCTTCACCCCGGCCTGCTCGGCCGCCTTCATGGTGCGTACGGCGGCTTCGTAATCCACCGCGACGGTGCGTTCGGTGCTTCCGCCGCCAGCGCCGGCGGAGAACACCACTGTCTTGGCGCCGCTAAAATGCTGGGCCAACGTGTCAACGTCTGCCTGTTCGATGTCCAGCACTACCGGGGTGGCGCCCAGGGCACTGATTTCATCGCTATGTTCAGGGTTGCGAATCACCGACTCTACGTTCAACCCGTGACTTGCAAGTTTTGGTGCCGCAAGAAGTGCAACCTTCCCGTGTCCACCAATGATGACTACTCGATTTGTTTCGGACATATGCTGCTCTTTTCTCCTCGGTTGTCGTCTTTGGCACAACACCAAGAGATGAGGAGATATTCCGACCCTGGATTTCGTGGTGCTGTTATTACTTAGTAGTGATCTTTCAGATAGGACAGCGGGCACCAACAGTGACAAGATGGTTCCAGACGTTTAACCACTTCAAAGGAGTCATCGTGAGCTACAAGGTAGGCCCTGCAGACGAGCTACCCGAAGGCGAAGCCTTACTAGTTCCCGCCAGCGAAAGCGGTGCGAGCGAGGACATTGCGGTGTTCCACGCCGATGATGGCAATTTCTACGCGTTGCAAGACGAGTGCACCCACGAGGTAGCCTCGCTCTCCGACGGCTGGATTGAAGGCTGCGAAGTTGAATGCCCGATGCATTCCTCCAGCTTCGATATGCGCACCGGCAAGGTGCAGTGCATGCCTGCCACCGTAGATGCCCGCACGTACAAGGTTGCCGTAGTCGACGGAAACTTGGAGCTAGATATCTAGATGCCGTCAGTACACATTGTCGGCGGTGGTGTTGCCGGTTTTACTCTCGCGCGCGAACTTGTGAGCAAGGGTTATGCCGGGAACATCAAAATCAGCGACCCCGAGGGGCTTCCCTATGACCGGCCACCGCTGAGCAAATCCCTGCAGCGCGAGTACTTTGTTCCACCCGCCTGGTTTGAACAGCACGGTGTTTCGCTCATCCAAGAAAACATTACCGAGCTAGTTGCTCCCACCGCCGAGGATGAATGGGTGGTGCTAGCTACCGGAACCACCCCAAAAAAACTTCAGGTGCCGGGCGCAGAGCACATACGCAGCCTGCATACCGCCACCGATGCGGCTGATCTTTCGGTCGCATTGGAAGATGGAATGTTCGGGCAGCGCGTACTGGTTATCGGTGCCGGCCTGGTGGGGGCAGAATTTGCGGCCACCGCAAAAATGCTCGGCGCTCAGGTCACACTCGTTTCCAACTCGGAGGCGCCGTTGTCCAACGTCTTGGGTGTTGAGATGGCGGCAGTCTTGCATGCCGAGCACTCCCGGCACGGGATCACCGTATTATCTGGTGAACTCACCGAGGCCGGTGCAGGCTACGCGGTGGTCGATGGGCAACGAATCGAGGCTGAAATCCTCGTCGCTGCCATTGGAGTCGAGCCCGAAACTACCCTCGCACAAGCGATGGGGCTAGAGATCAACGACGGAATACTTGTCGATGATCAGCAACGCACCACCATGCACCGTCAGGTTTTGGCCATAGGCGATGGCGCACGGATGACTCAACGCACCCGTGCCGTGCACTGGGAAGCAGCCATGGAAGACGCAGCGATTGCCGCGGCCACCATCATGGGAGGCGACGCACGGCCCCATTCGGTACCGTGGTTCTGGTCTGATAGGCACGAGAGCCATGTTGAAGCGGTAGGGGATTTTTCCCAAGCTGCGCAGCATGTGCCGCGATTGAACCGACGCGGGAAGTTGCAGGTACTTTTCGGTCTTAACGAAGCAGGCAATTTGGTAGCGGCCTCCATGATTGACGGTGGCCAGATGTCTAAAGCCGTCAAACGACTCATCGCACGTGGCTACACGCCAAGCATTGAGGAACTGCAAGACTCCAGTGTTGGTCCGCGTGACCTTGGACGGCAGGAACAGCTATGATCGCTGAACGCAATTGGGGAGTCCCCGAAGCTCTCAAGATCCCTACCAAACGAGTCGGCGTTGGCTGGATTGCAGCTGTTGTCACCGTTCATATCGGGATTAATGTTGGCTTCTTCGCGCCGATTCAGGTACTCCTTGGATTACACGCTGAACAGCTAGATGCCAGCCAGAAGGCCGCCATTCTTTCGCTGGTAACCGGCGTTGGTGCGGCTGTCTCTTTGGTGGCAAATCCACTCTTCGGGGCTCTGAGCGATCGGAGTACCTCGAAATTTGGCCGGCGTGTTCCGTGGGTTCTGTTCGGCACGGTCTGCGGAGCGTTAGCGCTGCTACTCATGTCAACCGCCCAAACGGTGAGCATGCTGGTACTGGGCTGGGCGCTGATGCAAGCGGCTGGCAATGCAGCCTTAGCCGCGATTTTTGCCGCCATCCCGGACAAGGTGCCGGTGGAACAACGTGGCCTTGTCGGTGGGATGGTGGCGTTGGGGCAGACCTGCGGCTCACTTATTGGTGCAGTCATCGGCATGTTTGCGGCCTCAAATCTGGTGTTCGGATATGCGATTGTTGCAACGGCCGTAGCCATTTGCGCGATTCCCTTTGTCTTGCTGCGGCAAGATGTTCCGCTTCCAAAGGGTGCGTTAGAACCGTTAAAGCTCATGGAATTCGTCAAGAGCTTCTGGATCAACCCGATGCAGCACACAGATTTCGGATGGGCTTGGCTCTCCCGTTTCCTGCTCTATCTGGGCAGCCAGCTGTGCTTGGTTTACCTGCTCTTTTTCTTGCAGGACAAGTTGCGCCACCCAGAACCCGCCACCGGCGTGCTGATCCTGACAGCGACCTACGCCTTTTGCGTGATTTTCTCCTCGGTGATTGCCGGTCGGCTCTCTGACCGGGATGGAAAACGCAAGAAATACGTGATCCTCTCCTCGGTCATTGTGGCTGGGGCTGCGTTGACCCTCGCATTTGCGACTACCTTCACCACTGCGATCTTCGCGGCCGTGTTTCTCGGGGTTGGTTTTGGCGCTTATCTCGCCGTCGATTTTGCCTTGCTTACACAGGTACTGCCGTTTGAGGATTCTCGCGGTAAAGATCTGGGCATGATCAATATTGCGAACTCGCTGCCACAGGTGTTTGCCCCGCTTATTGCTTGGCTTTCGGTGACGTGGCTAGGCGGTTATTCAACGTTATTCATGTGTTCTGCAGTGATCAGCCTGCTCGGTGCGGTTCTGGTCTTAAAAATTAAAAGCGTTCCGTAGCCAGTAATGACAATAAATTGGTTGGTAAATGAGGCACCTTTTATGGTGACGTTTACTTTCTTCTTCATTGGAGCAATGCTGCGAGGCAACGCGACCTACTGGTTAGGTCGTGCTGTGGCGCGCGGAGTTGAGAATACCCGGTATCAAAGGATCGTGCACGGGGCGATGTATCAGCGTGCACAACGATTTATCGCGCGGTGGGGAATGCTCGCGGTCCCATTGTGCTTTCTTACCATCGGCATTCAATCAGCTGTGAACGCAACCGCCGGGGTGAGCCGAATGCCCTTGCGGCGTTACCTTCCCGCCGTCACTGTCGGAGCACTAGCGTGGGCATTGATATACACGACCATTGGCATGGCAATTTTCTATGCTTGGCTCTCTCTGGAATGGCCGTACCTACTCACAGGCGCCTTACTCATTTCCGCCATTGTTATCCTGGTTTTGCGATTTCGGCAGAGCAGGTCTCCGGTGGCGAAATCAGACGAGACATAAATTTACTATGCTGTAGTTCCATCGCGTAGGAATTCCGCGAGTTTTTCAAAGTCAAAAGATATCGCAGTGAAAGCCGGTGCCACCTAATGCTGAACAATCCTGCCTCCGGCGAAAAGCGCACGGCGCAGCTCGACGAGTTAGACCGTCGTCTGTTGTCCTTGCTTTCAGAGAACTCGCGGCGGACCAATAATTCATTGGCTGAAGAACTGGGCATTGCGGCTTCTACATGTTTGGCGAGGCTGAACGCTTTACGCGACTCGGGGGTTATTTCACGATTCACTATTGAGGTGAACCCCCAAGTCCTGGGCCGTGAGCTCGAAGCATTGATCTTCGTAAAAATCCGCCCAGGTGCAAGACATCTGATGTCTACCTTCGCATCGGATATGCGCTCAAAGCCCGGAGTGCAGCAGTTATTCTTCTTGGGCGGAGCAGACGACTTCGTGTTGCATATTGCCGTCCGCAACTCAGCCGACGTTCGACAGTTCGTATTGGATAACCTGTCAGCCAACCCTGCGGTGGCAACCACTCAAACATCCCTAGTCTTCGAACACAGCCACGGAACTGACGAGTACTAACCAAAGGCTTGATCAAATTATTGATATCCCATCTTGCCGGTTGTCGAATCTAATCTGACCTCTGTGTAGATTCGAATTCTCTCACTAAAAGCATTTGAACTATTCGAATAAAAATGCTAAGATAAATGTTCTCTTCAGCGGCGAGACGTGATGAGGCCCTGGGTGACTAGGGTCCTACGTTAACTACGACGTATCACCTTCCCAGTTGAGGATCGAGGAGGATGAGAAGGCAATGGGTATTGAAGTTACTCTACTAACCGCGCTGGTCACCCTTGCGGTACTAGCAGGCGCCAGTATCTATCTGGTTGCGAAGTATCGCCGGACGCATGCGTCCCAGATTCGCGAATCCCTGATGCGGCAGGCAAGAAAGTACGCAGTTGCGTCTCCGGATGAGCTGACAAATCATGACTTGGCAGTGGCAATTCACAACGCTAAACGTGAAAGTAAACAAAAGCACATGAAAGCCGCATAGTTTTTAGCTCAAGTGCAGCATCGTGAGGGTCGAAGGGGTCGCAAGGATCCTTCGGCCCTCATTTTGCATTTGGTTCGTAGCGCCGTGTAAGCGATGTGCGTTGTGTGGTGTAGCTCGCCATGAAGGCGGTCAAAACCCAACCCAGCAACTAATGGATGAATAGCATTCCATAATGGCTTTCATAAAATGACGCAGGTCACCATTCTTATGGAATTCTAATTGAATTGATGCCGGTTCAATCACAGTCTCCTGTGACCTTGTGAACGAATAAGGGGGTTCTGTATTAAAGGGAAAACTTTATGGGCTTTACTGGAATTACGGTGTTATTGAAACTTTAGGAGAAAACAATGGGCGCGATCCCTCTTGGTGAAGACATACTCTTGGCCCGCCATGGCGAGAGCATTATCAAATTCCGCCAGGATCGCAAGAACCGTGCAACGGTAGCTTACCTACGTGGTGGCGAAACGGATTCGGCATCCAACATACTCTCGGCTCGTGTTCTCAGCACTTCCGTGCGCACCCCTGTCCAGGCGATCAGCCAGGGAACGATGAACTACCTGAACAACGAGTCCTCGGTTAGCCGTCAGGAAGTTCGTTCGCTGGTCAAGGTGTCCCTCGGATTCAGTGCAGTGATGGGGATTGTCTTTGGTGGACTGCTTCTAGCCCTGTACAAGGTCGGTGGCAATGAAGCGATTACCTCCCTTTCGAGCATGGGTGCAACACTGTAGGCTCTCAAATTTCCTGGCAACAAGGGCGAAACCATGGGGTTTCGCCCTTGTTGCATATGGAGAGCCGAATTCCTTGCAGGTGAGCACTTTGAAGACGGGCTGGCAAGTCTCGTAATTTAAGTTTTCTGGGCATAAGATGGCGATAATCCTAGGGATTGGAGCCCAACATGCGTTTCGTCATGGAAGTAAACTTTGACTCCGAGAGTATGCAACTCAAGCCGCTGGAAGAGCTGCAGAAAATTCTCTCGGATTGGTCTAAAAATATCGCACTTTACCCATTTGAACCCGGCGCGCAGGAAGATATTCTCGACGCCGAAGGGGAAGAGGTTGGCGAGTGGGCGTTACTTGAGGACTAATCCCGCTTCTTGGAGAAACGCCCAATCAAGTAACCAATGATCAAGGTGATGCTGAGTATTGCCCAGAGCGGGGCGCTGGTATGGAATATCAGTAGCTCCACACGAACATAATTCAGATTCTGCAAGATGAATATGAGTGCGATAATTCCCAGAACAATTGCTGTCCATTGTTTGGCAGAAAGCCGGCGGTGCCCTGCCGGGACTGAATCCTGGCTCATGTGAGGTCTCTCGATGCTAGTAGTCCGGTCACCAGGGCGCGTAATCCGCGTTCAAAAGAGTCGTCACTGGTGTTGACCCCGGTTGCGCGTTGCGCCGCCACTGCCTGGGTGAAGTGCGGGGTCGCCTCGCGATGATTGCTGGTATCAAAGATGTCGTGCGGTGCACCGGTATCCATTGCCGATCCGAAGATGAAGGACTCAAGGGCGACGATGGTGGGAATCACTGCGGCGTCGGCCAGACCACGGCCTCTCAGTGTTTCGGCCACATGCTCATACATTGCTATGGTGCGTGGGGAATCAGATACCGGTAGCACTGCGATGACCGGAATCAGCGGGATGTGCAACGCAAAAACGTTTCGGTAGCTCGTCGCCCATTGGATCAGCGCCTCGTGGATCTCAAGTTTCCCAAAGGCCGAGGTATCTACCTGAGCCATGACCAGTTCCTGAATCCATTGCAGTAGGTCTTGTTTGGAATCGACATGGTTGTAGAGCGCCGAAGGCGATACCCCCAAGGATCGTGCGAGTTGCTGCATGGTCAGTGCATCATAACCGTCTTGGGAGACTAGGCTCAGCGCGTGCTCGGTAATGCGATCTCGGCTGAGTATCGCTTTGCGCGGCCTTCCAGCCCGTCGAGGACTCTCGGTACTCATTCCAATTTCCCCCTGACGTGGCATGCTTCACAAGAGCATCTTCGTACCCTATGCTATACGCAGAGGTAAATGAACCAAATTCATTTAGTGCCGAAGGGAATTATTGTGAAACAGATCGAACGCGACGTTGTCATTATCGGGGCAGGTCCATCGGGTCTCACCGCCGCCTATGAACTGAAAAAGTGCGGGAAAACGGTGGCAGTTCTTGAAGCCCGCGACCGCGTCGGCGGACGTACCTGGAGCGAAGAAATGGAGGGGGCGACCATTGAAATTGGCGGGCAATGGATTAGCCCGGACCAAACCGGGTTGTATTCGCTAATCAACGAACTGGGCATCGAAACCTTCGAGCGTTACAAGGAAGGCAAAAGCCTGTACCGCACAGCGGAGGGCGAGACCATTGCCTACGACGGTGAAGATTTCCCCGTAGCGCCAAGCACCGTGGCCGAAATGAACAAGCTTATCGAGGTGATGAATGGCCTCGCAGCGCAAATGGATCCGGACAAGCCGTGGGAGCACCCGCAGGCTGAAGAGCTTGACATGATCTCCTTCCATCACTTCCTGCGCGAGCACAGCAGCGATGAACTTGCCTGCGATAACGTAGGTCTATTTATCGCCGGTGGCATGCTGACCAAACCCGCTCACACCTTCTCGGCGCTGCAAGCAGTGCTCATGGCTTCCTCGGCTGGCTCCTTCGACAATCTTGTGGACGAAGACTTCATTCTTGACCGCCGTATCGTTGGCACCATGCAGGGCGTCTCCAAAACGGTGGCCGAACGCCTGGGCGACGACGTGTACCTGGAGAACCCGGTACTCAAGCTTGAATGGTCACAGGACAGCGTGATTGCCCACGGTGCGACGGTGAGCATCAAGGCCAAAAAGGCCGTGATAGCGGTTCCTCCGAACCTGTACTCGCGTATCAGCTACGTTCCTGCGCTTCCACGCAAGCAATTGGTCACCCACCAGCACCAGTCCATGGGATTGGTGATCAAGGTTCACGCAGTGTACGAGACGCCTTTCTGGCGTGAAGCTGGACTTTCCGGGACCTGCTTCGGACCCAATGCAGTAGTCCAGGAACTCTACGACAATACCTACACCGGAGAAAGCACCGGCACACTGGTCGGATTTATCTCCGATGTTGACGCCGATGCCATGTGGGAATTAGACGAAGCAGAACGCAAATCGCAGATCTTGCAGGGAATCGCCGACTTCCTCGGTGCTAAGGCCTTGGACCCCAAGGTCTTTTACCTCTCCGACTTCGCGGCCGAAGAATGGACCCGAGGCGCCTACGCCACCAGCTACGACCTTGGTGGTCTGACACGATTTGGCTCAGTCCAGAACGACAATGTGGGACCGCTGTACTTCTCCTCATCAGATCTTGCCGGTGAGGGCTACCAGCACGTGGATGGTGCGGTACGCATGGGACGCCGCAGCGCTGCTCGAATCATCGCAAAGCTAGAAGGAAGCAGCTATGACGAAAGCTATGACGGTGTTGCTCCGCTAGGAAAGGTCAACGCGTAGCCATGAATCTGCTTGTTGGATACACCGCAGATCAGCGCGGTGCCGAAGCACTGGAGCTGGCGGCTGCTCTGGTGGCGGGAACCACAACGCCTAGCCTGACCATAGGCATTGTGGTGCCTGCAACGACACCCTTCAGCGCCATCTACCCCGGTGGAGACCATGGGTTCGACTCTATTCTCTCGGCCAAAGTTGATGAGTGGGCAGTTGCCGCGCTAGCCCAGGTTCCGCAAGGAGTCAGCGCCAAAGTCGTGGCTCGCTCGGTATCCTCGGTCGCCGGAGGCCTGATTGAGCTTGCCGTAGAAACCGGTGTGCATGGCATCGTCTTGGGTGGGCGTAAACGCCACCGTGCGGGATTTTTCATGCCCGGCGCGGTAGTAAATGCACTCCTGCACGCTTCACCGGTTCCGGTATTCATGTCCAGCCCGCAGGCGCTTGCCTCGTTGCGTGCAGCGAATGGGCAAATCACCCGAATGACAGCATTCGTCGGAGACCGTCCCGGAGCGCGGGAGGTCATTGCCAACGCGGCCAAGTTCGCCACGGTCCGCAAAGTGGCATTACGCGTCGCGACGCTCGTATCCGATACCGACGTATCGGATCCAGCCACTGAGCTTGATCCGCATCTGGTGCGCACCAAGAAGTTCCTCGCGGAACTGACCGAGTCCATGGGACTGCAGGCAAGTATCGAAGTGATTTCACGTCAAAGCCTGGATGAAGCCATTGATTCGCTGGCTTGGGAAGCCGGAGAAGTAGCAATTCTGGGTTCTTCCCGGTTAGCTGCAAGCCGTCGTCTCTTTGTCGGAGCCAAGGCCCAACGAATCCTAGGCAAGTTGCACGTGCCCATGGCAGTGATACCGAACTAAAACCATCGCGCGGGGGATACCCGTTTTCTGGGCAGACGCAGAGGTCTGCCCAGAAAAAACCCAGAAGGTTAACACTATGTCGCAAGAACTGAGGCAGGAAACTGCCGAGCAATCCGAGAGCGGTCTGCACTCTAAAGGTTTGTCCACCGGCACCGTAGGAGTAGTCGGACTAGTAGTCATCGGCATCTCCTGCATTGCCCCGGCCTACACCTTGACCGCCGGACTCGGCGCCACCGTGGCAGAGGTCGGCACGAGCCTTCCGGCCATCTTGTTAGCCGGCTTCATTCCGATGTTGCTGGTCGCCTTGGGCTACCGCGAGCTAAACAACGCGATGCCAGATTCCGGAACCTCATTTACCTGGGCCACCCGAGCCTTCGGACCGATGATCGGTTGGATGGGCGGTTGGGGGCTTATCGCGGCTACCGTGATCGTCTTATCCAACCTTGCCGCGGTGGCGGTGGACTTCTTCTATATTCTCCTCGCCCAGCTCACCGGAAACCAGGCAATCGCCGACTTGACGAAAAACTTGTGGGTCAACATTCCCACCACGTTGGTCTTCATCGCGGCGGCCGCCTACATTTCCTATCGTGGACTCAACGCCACCAAGGTGTTCCAGTACATACTGGTTGGTTTTCAAGTGGCGGTCCTGCTGCTCTTTGCGATCATGGCGTTCACCAGTGACACTCCCTTTGACCGGACACCAATTAGCTTAGAGATGTTCAACCCGGCCTCAGTGGATTCTTTCACCGCCTTCGCCGCAGGCATTTCCCTGTCAATCTTCGTTTTCTGGGGCTGGGATGTCACGCTGACCATGAACGAGGAAACCACTGACCCGGCCAAGGTTCCCGGACGCGGTGCGACGTGGACGGTGCTGGTCATCATCGCGTTGTACCTTGCGGTGTCTTTGGGCGTCCTGTACTGGGCCGGAGTAGGCCAAACCGGACTCGGTGCGGGCAACGAGGCAAACCAGGAATCAATCTTCGCGGTGCTCTCCGGACCTATCATGGGTCCACTAGCCATTCTGATGTCGCTGGCGATTCTCTCCTCCTCGGCGGCTTCGCTGCAGTCAACCATGGTTTCTCCGGCACGTACCTTGCTGGCCATGGGGTACTACAAGGCGCTGCCGCCGAGCTTCGCAAAAATTTCCCCGCGCTTCATGTCCCCTTCAGTTGCCACGGTAGTCTCGGCAGCAGCCGCGGCCGTGTTCTACGTGGTGACCCGGTTGATTTCTGAAAATGCCCTGTGGGACACCATCACGGCTCTGGGACTGATGATCTGCTTCTACTACGGGATTACCGCACTAGCCTGCGTCTGGTATTTCCGCTCTGAGTTGTTTGCAAGCGTTCGGAATTTCTTCTTCAAGTTCCTTGCACCCCTCATCGGCGGTGCAGTGCTGCTGGTGATGTTCTTCAGCACGGCCATCGAATCAATGAATCCCGACTATGGTTCAGGATCCGCGATTGGTTCCGTGGGCATGGTCTTCATTCTGGGGGTGGGTGTTTTGCTGCTCGGTGTCGCAATCATGCTGTTCACCAAGTGGCGGCATCCAGCCTTCTTCAGAGGAGAAACCATTAGGACTCGGTAGCTAGTTACCCTTGCTGCGCTCAACAATTGTTATTGAACCACCCACTAATGCTCAGTGGGTGGTTCAATATGTTCATGGCTACTTCGGTTCTTTTTATCTGTTCTCGCAATGCAGGCAAGTCGCAAATGGCTGCGGCCTTGATGGACCTTGTCTCGGACGGCAAGGTGACCAGCTATTCGGCCGGGACAAACCCTGGCTCCGTGATCAATCACGAGGCTGCCGAATCGCTCGCCGAGGCCGGAGCAGACATGTCCGCAGGTGTTCCCAAGGGCATTGACCCTGCAATATTGGACCAGGTGGACCGCGTGGTTATTCTGGGCAGCGAAGCTAATCCCAGCATCAACGAAAGCATTCCCACCGAACGCTGGGTCACCTATGAGCCAAGCGAGGACGGGGTGACGGGCAGCGAACGGATGAACCTGATCCGTGATGAAATCGCCGAGCGGGTACGCGAACTGTACCGCGAACTGGAGAAATAAGATCAGCGTTAGCAAGACGAAACTGGGCACAACCTCGTGGTGGCTACCGGGAATCTGCCTGATTCTCACCGGATGGTGCGCTAACCAGTATGTTTCACTCATTAGCTGGTATCAGCAGCACCGCGAGCTCAGTGAATTTGAAGCAATGCTGGTGATGGGCAGTTATCTGCTCGGCATGATTCCGACGCTGCTGCTGGGCGGCCCGCTAGCTGACAAGTTTGGCCGCAAGCCTTTCACCCTCCTCGCTTTGACCGCCTCCACGCTCGGCTCGCTCAGCATGATGTTCGGGGCAGTCCACGACTCCGGGTTATATGCCGGACGAGTGTTTACCGGAATGGGCATGGGACTGGCCATGGTGGCGGTGACCAGCTGGGTTAAAGTGCTCAGTGTGGGACCGGCAGGAGCAACCCGAGCGGCACTGTGCACCTCGGCAGGGTTTGCCATCGGCCCGATGATCTCCGGAACTATTGTGGGCGCGAGCGCCAGCCCTGAACTGGCCTATGGAATTCACGCGGTCGCTGCGCTCTCGTGGTTATTCCTTATCACTACGGTCAAGGAAGAAAAGGCGGTTCAGGCCAATAATTCTGGGACTGCGACCACCCCCGAGAATCTCAAGCGGTTTAAACTTGTGGTGCTTCCCGCTGCCCCATGGGTCTTCGGACTCGCGGCAAGCGGTTTTGCTATCGTGCCCG
The DNA here is from genome assembly GCF_002332285.1 of Glutamicibacter sp. BW77. Classification (NCBI taxonomy): domain Bacteria; kingdom Bacillati; phylum Actinomycetota; class Actinomycetes; order Micrococcales; family Micrococcaceae; genus Glutamicibacter; species Glutamicibacter sp. BW77. The sequence goes on from NZ_NRGT01000047.1 coordinate 141,476, forward strand.
CGTTGAGCTCGGCAGCAGGTCAGTCATCGTTGTTTTTCACTACTGCCGCGGTAGTTATCACCATGGGGATGGGCCTGCTGGTCCAGCCCTTGGCCAAACGCTATAACGACACCAGCAAGGTCAACGTACTGATGGCCGGGCTGATCCTCTCAGTGCTGGCATTCGCATTGATGATTCTGGTATACCTCAGCGGATCTGAAGCGTTGGGCTATGTGGCCTTCATCGTTTCGGGTTCGGCCAATGGAGTGCTGCTGGTTGCTGGGCTTAGCCAGGTACTCGACCTTGCAGGATCCGGCGAAATCGGAAAACTTACCGGCCGGTTCTATGCGGTGTGCTTTATCGGCTTCAGCTTCCCAACGCTCTTTGCCATGTGGCGCCCGTTTGCTGATCCCCTCTGGTTTATTGTGCTGCTTATCGGGCTTTGCCTAGTGAGCATGGTTTGCGTCTACGCAGCCCGCAAGCATCTGCCAGCACGGACCTTGGATCTGGTGCAAGGCTAGAAACTAGTTCTTTGTTCCGCTCAGCTTCGACAGCAATGCAGTGGTGCGGTAGGGGATAACATCACGCAGAATCATTGAGGTTGAGGTGCGAGTGATCCCAGGGCATAAACGGATCTCTTCAGAGACCCGGTAAAGGTCATCTGGATCGGTAGCCGAGACGCGAATCAGCAGATCAGTTTCCCCGGCAGGAGCAACGCATTCCAAAACTTCTGGGATGCGACGCAATGCATCGATGGCCTCATTCAGACTCGACTGGTTCAACTCGGCGCTCACAAACGCACTGACTCCACGGCCCATAGAGCTTGGCAGGATACGGGCGGTATTCGGGCGCAAAGCACCGGAATGAGCCAGACGTTCCAGACGTGTCTGCACCGTTCCGCGTGCCAGGCCTAGCTGCTGAGCGAGCATCATGATCGGTACACGTGGATCATTATCTAAAGCCAACAGAATTCGGCGGTCGGTCTCATCGAGCTGATACGTTTCCGAATTCATGTGGAGATTCTCCTGTGCTGCCATGTTGGGTGGTCCGCGGCCTAGGTGCCTTCATAGGATTTTAGTCAAAATGACCAGCCATGCCCAACTGTGTTGCACGGTCTGACCGGTTTTGTTGCGTCTAACCCATTATGTGCCATGGCTTGGCTTGCGTCGAATCACAAAGCATTACTTATGAACAACTTGTCCGGTTTCATACCAAATGATCCTAAATCGCAGTAACCTTTCAGATATGAGGTTTTTGAGATTAGAGGATGTTGCCGAGGAATTGAACGTAAAGCTTCCCCAAGTTCGTGCGCTGGTGAAAAGCGGTGAGCTTCCTGCTATTCAAATTGGTGGCCGTGGCATGTGGCGGGTGGAGCGGGTAGAACTAGAGAACTACATTCAGCATCGTTACGCCCAAGCCCGTGAGGAAGTCACCGGAGATCTTGACTGATCTAAGGCGCCGGTGAGCAAGTAGAGAATCCGAAACTTATGTAGTTTTAGATTGAATGCCGATTTCGGCACTGCCAGCACCCGCACCAGGAGCGGAATTGTCACCGACCATTACCCAACGTCGTTGGGCCCTGTACACACTATTTTTCCTGCCCGGCTTGAGTATGGCCTCGTGGGTGACGCGCACCCCGGCCATTAGAGACCTGCTGGAAGCCACCCCGGCGAAGATGGGCCTCGTACTCTTCGGACTATCGGTCGGTTCCATGCTCGGCATCATCTTCTCCGGAAAACTTGTTGCACGGTTTGCCGCACGTCCGGTTATCCGCACCGGCTCTGCAGCGGTGATCGCCTCGATGCCGCTCATTGGAATTAGCGCCCACTTCCAACTTGAATGGTGCGTGGCCGCTGGGCTGTTTCTCTTCGGTGCCGGTATGGGAAGCGCAGAAGTTGGAATGAATGTGGAAGGCGCCGAGATTGAACGACTCACTAAGAAACCGTTCCTGGCGAGTCTTCACGGATTCTTCTCCCTTGGCACGGTCATTGGCGCCAGCGCAGGAATTATTTTCACTTCAATCGCTTTTCCAGTCCTCTGGCATTTGGTGTTCAGCGGGCTGCTTTCGCTAGCACTATTTCTGTACGTTATCCGTTACCTTCCGCAAGGCACAGGGAAAATTGACAGGTCATGCACGGAAGAGTCCGTATCGCCGAGCGCAGCCAAACTCTGGACGGACCCACGCTTGCTGTTGATCGGGTTTATCGTTTTGGCGATGGCGCTCGCCGAAGGGTCGGCCAATGACTGGCTGCCATTGGTGATGGTTGACGGGCACGGGTTTGATCCAGCCGCAGGGTCATTGATCTTCACCGGGTTCGCGCTGGCGATGACTATCGGGCGGTTCTGCGGTGGCTGGTTTATTGGGCGCTTTGGAGCAAGCAGAACCTTTGCGGTCAGTGCCTTCCTTGGAGCGCTGGGGCTTGCAGGCGTCATTTTCCTGAACAGCCCAGTCCTTGCCGGTGCCGCGGTCATCCTGTGGGGAATTGGTACTTCGTTGGCATTCCCTTTGGCGATTTCCGCCGCCGGAGCTTCTGGGGCGGATCCGGCGGGGCGCGTCGCGGTGGCCGCCACCATCGGATATATCGCTTTCTTAGTCGGTCCACCACTTCTGGGCTTTATAGGGAATGAATTTGGATTACGGCAGGCGCTGCACCTTCCCCTTGGATTTGTCATTGTGGCGATGTTCTTTTCATCGGCAGTTGCCGAAAGGAAAATCAAACTTGAACGGGTCTCCGATGGACCTGAACTCGAGAGTGATGCACGGCACTAAATTCAGTGCGCTTAGCAAAACGCAGGTTTTAGACGATGTCTCCCTGATTGTAGTGATCATATTGATCAATCATGAATGTGCCTGTTGCGCACACTGACTGGTTCCATGTTTACTGGTCTCAGTTGAAGTCATCGGGTTACCACCTTGCATGGCTTGCGCCGATCGCCGAAAAGATCATCATGTCTTGACGGTTGGTTTTGAGAGACGGGACAAAGATACCGTTCTTGGGCATCGAAGCATCTGATCAAGGGATCCGTAAGCGTTCGCTCCAGCTCTGGAGAAGCGCTTACGGATCCCTTTGATTTTGTTCCGAGGAGAAATTCTCAAAGCCGTAGATACGGTGGCGCGCTCAATGAAAGGTGAAACGGGTCCCGAGGTCCTAGGAACGTTAGCTCGGCTCTGACAGAATGAGCGCGTGGGAGCACACACGTTAAGTATGAGAAGCAGTCGTCAGTTCTGGAGCCCGTGGTGGGCACAGATCATTGCCGGGCTATTTATTGTCCTGCTCGCGGTTGGTCCGTGGTTGTGGTTATGGTTGGGGCAACGAGAGCAACCAATGCTGCCAACTTCAATGAGTGACGCGGCGGGGCTGATCATCATCTTCGCGAGCATCGCCTTGCTCGGTGGTTGGTTCACGCGAGTGATTGGCCGCCACGGTACAAGCTTCGCAATCCTGACCGATATTGGTGTGCTTCTCGCCCTGGTCGGGCTTGTTTTCCAATGGATCTGGGGCGACGCACCGGAAATTTTCCAAGGGAAAATCAGCGACGGACTCCAAACCCAGCTCTGGGCCTTAGGCACGGCGTTTGTGATCAGCCAGGTGCTGTATTTCTTGATTGCCAAATTGCGACTGAGTATCGTGGCGCTATTGGTAGCCGCGCTTGTTTTTAGTGTGGGCCAATGGCTGCAGATGGTGGCAACCTATACTCCCTTAGAGCCGGAGATCTATTCATCCTTAACCTACGCCGGGGCATTGGTGCTTGGTTTAGTATTGGGTTTCCTCGGATTTTTGCAGATCTGGCATTTGGTGGTTTGGGTTATCGCCCTAGCTATCCAATGGATCATGCCAGCGGTAATCTCCGCGGTCGTCACACTTCTGGAAAATCCGGTGGGTTCCGCCGGTGGTTCGTTGGCCAAATTTGGTGAGCTGACCCAAGGCTCCATCGGGCAAACCGACTGGCTCATACCGTCCTTGGTGACCCTTGCGGTAGCCATGTTGGTCAGTGTTATTCTCCTGATTGTCCGTAAGGCCAAACGACGCTCATATTAGTTCGTTGAAGCCCGAAGGCCATTGAGCGTGCAAGAACGGTAATCTCTGAGATACTCGGAAGTGACCGGGGTCTGGAAATCCGGCATCACCTGAAGTAAAGGAATGTTCGTGGTGGACAATAACGATACGAAGGAAGCAAGCAACCTCCTGGCGCAGGAACTTGGCGATTTGGAGCAGGCGAATCCGATAAAGCCTGGAGGGTATTCGGCTAAGCGCCTCAGCGCCGGCTCGGGAGCCACCTTGGTGCAGATCGCCTTCGACGCAGATGTTGAGCTCGCCGAGCATAAAGCCGGCACGCCAATTATTGTGCAAGTACTTGATGGGGAAGTGGATTTCAGCGTGGGTGAAGAAACCCATCACCTCAACTACGGCGGGATTATTCGGCTCGAAGCCGGAGTCGTGCACGCCGTTTATGCCGAGAAACCCGCCAGAATACTCATTACCTTCATCAACATCTAGAAACGAATCGTCAGCTCAGTGTCGTTTTGAAGATTTCCGCGCCGAGTTCTTGAACAGGCAAAGGCGTCGAAGCGGCAAGCACCGCCACATGCGTGGCTGGCACCGGGAGCCAGCGAAGGCTGTACCCGGCAAGGTGCCTTGAGCTGGCCCACCTGTTGCGGCGGGCCGCCTTTAACACCGAAGGCGAGAGTACCCGCACCGTTGAAGGTTCGCTTCGTAATCCGGCGCCATCCGCCTTGAGCAGTGCTTCTTTGGCGGTCCACGCCAAAAGCCTTGTGTCATCTGGGTCTTTGTCTCGGTGCACCAGTTTGAGTTCGGCAGGCGTTAGCGCGATCTGGTCAAAGCCGGGAAAGACCCCCCGCGGGCTCAGCGCGGTGCCCCGTTCAATATCGGTGCCAAGGCGCAAGTCTTTAGGGCCCACGGCAGCAATGACTAGTTCTCTAGTTCTGGACAACGAGATTGAGTGATGTGGCGTTGTTGGCTTGCCATGGTCGCTGGAATTGCAGGAGATGCAATGCCGCGAAATGTCCACGTCTGATGATTGATCAAGCTCTCCGTATGTGACGTAGGAGAGCAGCAGTCGCAACAGCGTTCGAGAAGCGGTAAATGCTTCGCGGTCTTCCTGATGAGTGAAGCCTTCAGCCCGGCCGGCTTCGCTGCCTAGGATTTTTGCGGGTCCGCCAAGTTTTTCGGCCGCCAACTGCACTTGTCCAGGCGAGGCCACCGCGTAGAAAATCTGCGAGTCAGAGTGGGCGAAGTTCATGTAGTCCAGACTACGTCCTAGAATTCCAGGTACTAAAAATGAGGTCTGCCAAGTTTCCTTGAATTTGTCCCCGGAAGTTGGATCCGCTTGCCGAGTCGGTAAGCGTTGCCAGCGCGGTCCACGACACCATTTAATCGCAGGGATATCAGGATCCGGAATGCGGTAGATCCCGAAAACTCGGCGCGGTGAGCTAATTCGCTGACCCCAACGCCAGTGGAGGCTTCCTCGCCGAAAACGCGCAGTAGGACCACTGCCTTGTCTACCGCGGTGCGTGCGTCACGCGATTTTGGACCTTAAGAAGTCATTGTTCTCCTACAAGGTTCGTACACCGAAGCGGCTGATTGCTATGAACTCCCTAGGGCGCCCCTAACCGTCGCACTGACCATAGGTGAAGCGGCGCCGGAAGTAACTACTTTGCTGCCAGTGTTTCGGTGTTTCGAGCCAGAATCGACACTTCGGCACCGACGTTCACAAACTTGGGGCCCTCCGCCAAATATTTCTGAGCCATCTGATCCGCGAAAGCATTCACGCCAATCAAGTCGCCGGCCTGCTTGTAAGCCTTGCCGCTCGCAAGCACTGCATCGACCACTCGCGGATGATCATGCTGGAATAGTGGTATCGGCATTCAAAACCGGTGCCTGACCGTCCGTGCGCCAAATGGTGAGGTTGGAGAGAACTCTGGAACGCTGCATGTCGAGAGCGCCGCATCTAGAATGGACTGGTGAGTGAGCATACTGAAAGACAACCAGACGAATTAGTGCAGCCCATCATCTTGCGGATCGATAAGGAAGACCCGTCCACCGAGGACGAGGGAATTTCGGCGGTAGCCCGCGCGGCGGTGATCGCTTACCTGCAGGACCCACAAAACGACGAATGGCAGGTCTGGGCCAGCCAAGCGTTCGCAAAATCCGTGCGCCGGGCTAATCCGAAGATGTTCGCCAAAGTGCTAGAACTCTTCCCCGAGCAAATGATTAGCGAAGTTGGTAAAGCGCAGGCCGTGGGGCTGCCACCCTTGCCCGCGGCTGATCTACCCAAGCTGATCGCTAAGCTTCAGGTTTCCGGAACTGAGCTCCCGAAAAGTGACGAAGTGCTGGTAGCGCACGTGAATATTGTGCTCAATAAATCCTTGGAGATGTCCACGGGCAAAGCCGCAGCGCAAGCTGCTCATGCCCTTTTTGCCTGGCTGACCGAAGCACAGCCAGAACTCATTGAAAACTGGTTGAAATCGCATGCCCCGGTGGGGATCAAACAACTACCGCGCGCCGAGTTCGACAAGCTGCGCGCGAAGGCTTCAGGCCCAGTGATTCAAGACGCTGGACGCACCGAAATTGAACCTGGGTCCACCACGGCATTCGTGCACTGTACCGACTCATAAAATGTTGAAGAAGTACGTTTACACCTAGCTGACCATTTTTGTGTCATGATTCTTTTTGGCGGTAGCAGAACAAGCACCACAGCCTAGGGCTGTTCATTTTGGTGAGCCATCAAGAAATGGCGTAAAGGCCTAGTCGCGAGAGTGAATAAAGATATGCGCGTTAACCGTGTCCTGAGTCTTGGACTTGCAGTTATTTTGACTCTCGGACTTGGCACACCGGCGGTGGCGGCCCCACAACCTGCTCAAGGAACCGCACTGGTAAGTTCCGCGGCGAAAGCTAAGATTACCAAGAAGACCAACTCAAAATTGACGATGCGCAAGACGCCGTCAACTAAGGCTGCCTCAGTGTTGGTGATTCCCAAGAACACCACACTCAGCGTTTCGCGAAGTAGCTCCGGTTGGGACCAAGTCAGTTACAAGAGCAAAACCGGGTGGGTCCCGGCTAAACAATTGACACCAGTCAAGGCTCAGACGAAGCCGACGCCAAAGACCGTGGTCTATCGCTACCTAAAATCGTTCCAGTCGTTACGGCAGAAGCCCGCGGCAGCGTCTACCTCGCTAACCGGGGTCATCCGTAAAACTAAGGTTCAACGTCTTGGCTCTTCCGGATCATGGACGCGCATCAAGGTTGGTCGAAGCATCGGATTTGTTCCCACAAATCAGCTATCCTCGGCGATGCCGGCGGCTGTCTACAAATACTCGAAATCCAAGCAGCCGCTTTTCCAGAAGAACTCGAGCAAATCGAAGAAATTGGCAAATGTCGCTTCTGGCGCCAAGGTTGAATGGTTCCGCACTTCTGGTAGCTGGGCACATGTCTCGGTGTCGGGGACAAAGGGTTGGATCTCGGCTGCACAGCTCAGTAATACGAAGCCTGTAAACGCCAAGATCATCGGATCTCGCTGGCTCATCGCGGACACGGTGCTTCGCGAGGGCAACTGGAACAAGACTAAATCTTTGGGCACAGTTCGAGCCGGAGAAAAACTGGGTCTGTTTCTCACCAAGGGTTCGTGGAGCAAGGTGCGAACAACTCGCGGCACCGGATGGGTCCCGACAGCAAATCTGACAAGCAGAGCATTCAAAGCAATCCCCGCCACCCCACGGTGGGTCGTGAAGAATACAACCCTGCGTTCCGGAGCTTCTAGCACCACGGGCAAAAAGGCCTCGGTGTCCGCACGCGAAAAAGTGACTTTGTACGGCACCTCAAATGGGTGGTCCCGCGTCAAAACATCGAAGGGCCTCGGCTGGATTTCTTCGAAGGATCTCTCGGCGAACAAACCCGTGAACGACGTGTTGAAAGGCAACCGGTGGGCCATAAGCTCGGTAGCGGTCCGAGCCTCCACCTCGTCGAAAGCGAAATCTTTAGGGACGATTCGTCCCGGTAGCAAAGTAGGGTTCTATCGCAGCAGTGGCTCTTGGTCAAAGATCAAAACTGGACAGGTTATCGGCTGGGTGCCGAGCACTACACTGATCGACAAGACCTACTTGCCACTGAATAACGTTAAACGCTGGGCAACTACAAACGTGAACTTACGCGAAGGCAGTTCGACGTCGTTCAGGTCCCTCGGTGTTGTTCCTAAGAACCAGCAAGTAACCGCACACGGAACAGCTAACGGGTGGACTCGCGTCACCACTACGCAAGGTGTCGGGTGGGTCAGCTCTACCTACGTGACGTCCAATCAACCTCAAGCACCGGTTCCCGATAAGCAGCAGGTATTTCGTTGGACTACGGCGAACGTGAATCTACGAGCAGGCGGTGGTGTTGAGCACCGAAGCCTAGGTGTAGTGCCAATGGGCGAGAAGGTCACCTTCCTCAAGATGAGCAACGGCTGGTCCCAGATCAAATCTTCTCAAGGCACCGGATGGGTCAGCGCCAAATATCTCGCGACTAAAGCGCCAGTGAGTCTGCAACCCGATGCGCAACGCGTTCTCAAGGCAATAGATCATCGTTTCGGTGACACCGTGAGCAATATCCACACCATCAGGAGCGGTTCGGTGGGGCACAGCGCAGGTAAGGCCGTTGACTTGATGATCCGAGACTACAAGAACAAAACTCGTATTGCTCAGGGCGACAAGATAGCCCAGTTCTTGCTCGATAACCGGGAACAGCTCGGGGTGTATTACCTCATCTGGCAAGACCAAATATGGTTGCCCGGCTCAGGTTGGAACGAATATTCCGCCTCGGGTAAATACGGTACCCAGTTCACCAATAATTGGAATGACACCACCAAGCATATGGATCATATTCATGTTGAGGTCAATGGTGATTCTGGTTCTGATGGGAGGCTAAATTAGAGCGAATTGGTGCGCCGGCCCGGACTGGGCAAGTAGCTGCGTGAACAGTAGTTGTCACAACACCTCGGATGACGCACTCCGGTAAAATTAACCCTTTGCGCGCCCGCCGTGGTGTCCGGAATAACCGTGGTGCCAGTCGTGCACTGGGATTAACGCCCTAGTTGATCATCAGGACCAATCGTGGGGAGCAGTTGTATCAAAACCTTGCCTTCCGCGATTTTGCTCGCGGCGAGCTCGATAGTATCTAACGGTATTTTCGCGACCAGAGACCAACAGTCCGAAATCTCGGACTAAGTTGGCTCAATGTACTGGTTAGCTAGCCGCGGATCTGGTCAGCTGGTGACATGGGGAATAATGCGTCACATCTGGGAATTCAGGTAGATCGGCCGGCCGCAGAATGGGGTGGCCGCCTAGACGGAGAAGGGGCCGAGCATCTTCGCTGGCACCAGCATGTAAATTCCGATCGGTTCGCTCCTTCCGAGGAGCATTCCACTTCGCGGCCGGTAGCACTGCTTGGTTTTGCTTCGGACGCGGGAGTTTTGAGAAACCAAGGACGAACAGGCGCGGCTAGTGGCCCGCAGGCGTTGAGAACAGCCTTAAGCTCATTAGCAATCCATCAGCCACGTGCCGTGCATGATGCGGGCGACATCGTGGTGCTCGGTGACGAACTCGAATCGGGCCAGGTTCGACTGGCCCAGGCGGTGTCGGGGTTGCTGAACGCCGGCACGATGCCGGTAGTGCTTGGCGGAGGGCACGAGACCGCTTACGGATCGTTTAGCGGACTCTTTGATCATTTTCGAGAACACCCCGATACGCGCATTGGAATCTTGAACTTGGACGCTCATTTTGACCTGCGTAGCGCACCGCGTCGGAGCAGTGGCACGCCGTTCAAAGATATCGCCAATGACATGCAAGCGGCGGGACGCGATTTTAGATACGCAGTCATTGGGATCAGCGAACCAAATAACACCCGGGTGTTATTTGACCAGGCTCATGCTCTCGGGGTCCGGTACCTAGTCGATGAGCAATGCGGCGCGGGGAACCTGGAAGCGGTCATTGAGTTTGTTCGTGAGTTCTTGGGTTCTGTTGACCAGCTGTACCTGACCATTGACCTTGATGTTTTGCCAGCGGCAACGGCCCCAGGGGTCAGCGCGCCGGCGGCTTACGGCGTGCCCTTAGAAGTAATTCATGCGGTGTGCCGTTATGTTGCGGACAGCGGGAAGCTTGGACTTGTTGACGTGGTGGAACTGAATCCAAGCTTTGACATCGATGCGCGTACCGCGCGTACCGCTGCCAGGCTAATCAATACGTTGATCGGCGTTTAGGAGGCGCACTTATTTCGCGCTGATTGTGACATCAACTTTGAATGTTTGACCCCTCAAACATTATGCTGTGTGAAAGCGGATTTCTCGCGGGCAGTCAAAGTGAAATGGTGTGAGCAACGGTGCAAGCAGCAAAAGGTCCACGGACCAGAACAACGCATCGTCGCGTTCTGGCGCTGGCTTGCGCAGTAGCACTGATCCTCAGCGGTTGCAGCGCTTCGCGCCAACCTGAGACGGTGGCACCTCAGGACGAACGTCCGGTGGTGCTGACAACCTTCACGGTGCTGGCCGATATTGCACAAAACGTGGCAGGGGAACACCTGCGTGTGGAGTCGGTGACTAAACGCGGGGCGGAAATTCATGGTTATGAACCAACCCCGGAAGATTTGCGAAGGGCCTCCCATGCGGATCTCATCCTTGATAACGGGATGAATCTGGAAGCATGGTTTGAACAATTTGTGCACGATAACCCGGCGCCGCATGTCACCGTCAGTGACCGAGTCAAGCCCATCAGCATCACCGGGGGTGCCGGTGACGGAAAACCCAACCCGCACGCTTGGATGAGCCCGCTGAACGTCCAAACTTATGTCGATACGATGGCCAAGGCGTTCAGCGAGCTAGATCCAGAGCATGCCGATGATTTCAGGGGAAATGCCGCCACTTATAAGCGTAAATTGCAGGCGGTTCAGGACTCACTGGTGGCTGACCTAGCAAAAGTACCCGAAAACCAGCGGGTGCTGGTTTCCTGCGAAGGAGCCTTCAGTTATCTGGCCAGGGATGTTGGCTTGCGTGAGAAATACCTTTGGGCAGTGAACGCAGAGTCAATGGCCACCCCGCGTAAGGTTGCCGCAGCCATTGACTACGTGCGAGAACATCAGGTTCCTGCGGTCTTCTGCGAATCGACTGTTTCGGATGCAGCCATGCAACGAGTCGTCGAATCCACCGATGCGTACTACGGCGGAACACTCTACGTTGATTCCCTGTCCGAACCGGACGGGCCGGTGCCAACCTACCTGGACCTGATCACCCACGACGCTCAAACTATTACCCGCGCCTTAAGAGGAGAAATGCCATGACGCTCGCCATCGATGTCGCCAATGCGACAGTTCACTATGGCTCGTTGCTCGCCCTGGATAAGGCATCGATTCAACTGGAGCGTGGATCTGTTTGCGGACTGGTTGGAATGAACGGATCCGGAAAATCGACACTCTTCAAAACCATTATGGGGCTGGTTAAACCCGACACCGGCAGCGTATTAGTCAACGGCACTAATCCACTGCAGGCGCGTAAATCAGGGGCTATCGGTTACGTTCCACAAAACGAGGCCGTGGACTGGGACTTCCCGATTTCGGTGCGCGAAGTAGTGATGACCGGACGCTACGGGCATATGGGATTCACCAGACGCCCGCGGAAGGCGGACCATGAGGCGGTAGAGCAAGCACTAGCCCGAGTTGAACTCACCGAACAGGCTTCACGACAGATCGGTCAGCTCTCCGGCGGGCAAAAGAAACGCGCCTTTGTAGCTCGCTGTATCGCCCAAGAAGCGAACATCATGTTGCTCGATGAGCCATTCGCCGGGGTAGACAAGAGAAGCGAAGCAACAATTACCAAGCTCCTGCGGGAAGTAGCGGACCAGGGCGGAAGCGTATTGATTTCGACGCATGATCTTCATGCGCTGCCAAATTTAGCGGATCAAGCAATACTTTTGATGCGCAAGGTACTGATGCAAGGAGATCCACAGTTGGTTCTGCAACCAGAGAACCTAGCCATGGCCTCCGGGCTGGATCCTATGAACCGAGGCGAAGACGCATGAACCTCTTCGAATTATTGGCCGAGCCACTGGGTTATACCTTTATGGTGCGCGCGCTCGCCGTCACCGTAATCGCTGCGATACTGTGTGCGGTGCTCTCCTGCTGGCTTGTGCTCATCGGCTGGTCGCTGATGGGTGATGCGGTGTCCCATGCGGTATTGCCCGGGGTGGTGCTCGCATATATTGTCGGCGCACCATTTGCCTTGGGCGCCCTAGTTTTTGGTTTCTTGGCGGTTGCATTGATTGGGGGAGTACGCGATACCTCTAGGCTGAAAGAGGATGCGGCTATTGGAATCGTGTTTACCACCTTATTTTCCTTTGGGCTGGTGCTGATCTCAGTGACCCCAAGTCACTTAGATTTGAACCACATTATCTTTGGAAATCTGCTCGGGGTGTCCGCTGCGGACCTGTGGCAGGTCATCATCCTAGGCGCGGTGACCTTCCTGATTCTGATCCTCAAACGCAAAGATTTCACGCTCTACGCTTTTGACTCAACCCACGCTCACGCACTGGGCATGAACCCGCGAATGATCGGGGCGGTCCTTTTAGGGTTGCTTGCCATGACTTCGGTGGTGGCGTTGCAGGCGGTGGGTGTCATCTTGGTGGTAGCGATGCTGATCATTCCGGGTGCGAGCGCTTATCTGCTGACAAACAGCTTCGGCAAGATGCTGGTGATTTCTCCGGCCTTGGCGGCACTGGCTGGAATTATCGGCGTGTACGTCAGCTACTATCTGGATGCTTCTACCGGAGGTATGGTGGTGCTTTCGCAAGGGGCGATCTTTGTACTGATCTACCTGTTTAGCCCACGCCAAGGGTTAGTTGCGCATCGGTTCGCGGTGCGCAGACGACGCAAGAACTTGCAGCACGCAGGATAAGTCGAGCTACTCGCGCAGCTTGTGAGCGTGCCGACGTAAACTTGTTTTCCGCATGCTCCTACGAGCTAGCGATGCAAACCGCGCTGAGCGCCGACAGAGTTTTGAGACTGCTGCAGAACGCACAGGGAAAGCTTCCAAACGCATGGTGTTGATGATTTCGACCTTATTGATCGAGTCGTAAGTTCGTACCCCAAACATTGTTCACTCCCTACCGATGTGCGCTTATTCTCCTCGGATTAGTCGGTGGAGTCTAGGGGCGAAACCCAGACCGCTTCGGTGGCTCGCGCGCCTAGACGGATCACCGTCGGCTCGCCATTCGCGGTGACCTCTAAGGTGTCGGAAAATGGTTCACCTGTCGCGATGTTTAATTGCGCGCCGACGATAATGCCGTTTTCCGAAAAGTACTGAAGTAGTTCCGAATCCGCATCGGAGATTCGCTCGACCCTGACCTTTTGCCCCGGCTTTGCCTGGGCAAGCAAGGTCGCAGCGGGAAATGAAATCGCACCTTCTGCGGTGGGGATAGGATCTCCATGCGGGTCCCGGGTTGGATAACCGAGTAACTCGTCGATTCGTTGAACCATGAAGTCGGACACCGCATGCTCAAGCTGTTCGGCCTCTTCGTGCACCTGATCCCAGCGGTATCCGAGCATCTGGACGAGAAAAGTCTCGATCAGCCGGTGCCGGCGCACCATGGTGACCGCATACTCGCGGCCCAAAGCGGTCAGCGAAACCGCGCCATAGGGAGCGTGGTTCAGCAATCCTTGTTGGCGCAGTTTAGACATGGCCCCGGAGACGGTGGAAAGTTTGACCCCGGCCTTTTCTGCGATCACGGTAGGGGACACCGCCTCATCAGACCATTCGTTGAGACTAAAAATGATCTTGAGGTAGTTCTGCGCGCTATCTGAAAGTTGAGTTACCGACACATCACTAATCATAGTCAACTGTGCTGTGCACGCCGAAGGCTTGAACTGCGCATCGCGAATAAATCTGAGTTATTCGGTGACCTAGTCTGGTTTGGCTAAAAAATCACAAGTCATTGACTCGTTTTTCCCAGGTCTCACGAAGCCCTGGCGTCGAGTCACGGGCGCCGTCTTGACTTGAAAAACTTGTTAGGGAAGACTGTGTAAACGATTCCATGGAATCGTTTACATGAGTAAGCAAGGGAGCTTATTGGCCATGAACGCCGTCACCATCAAGGACGTTGCCAGCGCAGCAGGAGTATCTGTTGCCACCGCTTCGCGCGTCCTTTCAGGTCACCCGGCGACCTCGCCAGATTCCCGCGCCAAGGTTGAAAGTGCCGCGAAAGAATTGGGCTTCATGCCCAACGCGCAGGCCCGCTCACTGCGCTCCACCAAAACAGATTCCATCGCACTGTTGATCTCTGACGTGCGTAACCCCTACTTCTCAGACCTGGCCCATGCGGTGGAACAGCATGCGCGCGCCGCCGGACTGATGACCTTCATTGGTAATGCCAACGAAGATGCCGCACAACAAGATGATTTTTTGGCCACCATGCTTTCACGCCGTGTGGACGGACTGGTCATTGTGCCGCAGGGGTTGAATGAAGAATCAAACCAGCCCAGCGAAATGATGAATCGCGTGCTTTCCAGCGGCATTCCCACTATCTTCGTTGACCGGGCACTGCCTAGCGTTCAGGTTCCAGCCATCACCGCCAACAGCGCCCAAGCGTTGGATGAAGCGGTAGCCACACTACAATCCCTGGGCCACCAAAACATTGCCTTTGTTGGCGGACCAAAGCACGCCTCCACCGCCCTTGAACGGTATAGCGCCTTCGAAACCGCACTGGCGAACAACGGGCTGCATGCCGATGAAGCATTGCACTTTGTCGGTGACTTCCAGCCTGCCTCCGGCGCGCTGGCAGCTAAATGGCTTCTGGAAAACCCAGCAAAACCTAGCGCCATAATCGTTGCGGATGCACCGATGGCCATTGGAGCGCTTCGCGTCTGGCGCGAACTGGGGGTAAGAGTTGGCTCTGACCTGTCGGTGATTACCTTCGACGAGGTCGATGCGATGCTCATCCATGATCCGCCAATTGCCACTATCGGTCATGACCTGAGCCAGATGGGAAAAATGGCGGTTCAAGCCCTGCGTGAAGTGATGGCCGGTCAGAAACCGGAACCCGAAGAACTAATTAGCAAATTTACGCTGCGCCCCTCGGTGGCGTCAGCCAAAGCAACACAAGTGATGGAAGGAAAGGTGCGCCCATGAGCAACGACGCTCTACTGGTCCTTGACCGGGTCTGCAAGTCGTTCGGCCCCGTCCAGGTAATCGATGAGGTTACCGTCGAGGTCCACGCCGGTAAGGTGTCGGTGCTGCTCGGCGAAAATGGTGCAGGCAAATCCACCTTGATCAAGATGATCGCCGGAGTGCACAGCGCCGATTCCGGACGCATTTTGATGGACGGCAAGGAAGTGCAGATCCCAGATACTAAGGCTTCCGAAGCCCTGGGCATCGCCACCATCCACCAGGAACTAAACCTCGTTCCCTCGATGACTATCGCTGAAAACATCACCTTAGGCCGTGTACCGCGTCGCTTTGGCATTATCAACCGCCGAGAGATGCGCCGCATTGCCCGCGAAGCACTGGACCAGCTGGGCTTGAATCTTGATGTCAACACCCCAGTAGGTGACCTAGGGCTAGCCCAGCAACAGTTAGTGGAGATCGCCAAGGCACTGTCCTTGGACGCCCGCGTACTCATCCTTGATGAACCAACTGCCGCCTTGACCAACGCCGAGATTGCAGGTCTCTTCGAGGTCGTCAACCAGCTCAAGACCAAGGGCGTGGGCATGGTCTTCATCAGCCACCACCTCGATGAAATTGCTGCCATTGGCGACTTCGTCAACGTGCTGCGTGATGGAAAGTTCATTGCCACCGTCCCGGCAGACACCCCCGAGAACGAATTGGTGCGCCTGATGGTGGGCCGTGACATCGACGCGCAGTTCCCGCGCCAAGCTTCCGTTCCCGGCGAGCAGAACCTGCTGAGCGTGGAAAATCTCAGCGTCGGAGCGCTGCAGGATATTTCGCTCTCGGTTCGTCCTGGCGAGGTCGTGGCACTGGCCGGATTGATGGGTGCTGGGCGTACCGAACTGATCCGTGCGATCGCCGGAGCGGATAAATACACTTCGGGCACCGTGAAGGTTGCCGGCAAAAAACTGCCGCGCAATGACGTTGCTGCGGCCACCCGTGCAGGTTTGGGACATGTGCCTGAAGACCGCAAAACCCAGGGACTGGTCCTTGATGCCTCGGTTGCCGAGAACATCGGCTACGCCACCATGGCATCCACTGCCAAAGCCGGACTGGTAGACCGCAAGGGCCAGCGCGAGCGCGCCGAAAAGGTCGCCGCGCGTCTGCGCATCCGCATGGGGAACATCGACCAGCCGATCCGTTCGCTCTCCGGAGGCAACCAGCAGAAGGCAGTCTTCGGACGCTGGTTCTCCGCCGGGGCCAAAGTGCTCTTGCTCGATGAACCGACCCGCGGCGTAGACGTCGGGGCCAAGGTAGAAATCTACGAATTGATCAATGAGATCACCGCCGCCGGAGGCTGCGTACTGATGGCCTCCAGCGAACTGCCCGAAGTGCTGGGTATGTCCGACCGCGTCCTGGTGATGAGCCAGGGCCGGATCGCCGGAGAACTAGCCACCAATGAAGCCACTCAAGACAGCATCATGGCCCTGGCCGTGAGCAATGTGCACCGCGAAGATGAAATGGAAAAGAAGTAATGAGCAGCGTAGCCACTACACCCAAGAAGGGCTTTGACTTCAAGGCATTCCTTGCAAACAACGGTGCCCTCGTCGGCCTGGTTGTTCTCTGCCTTGCCATGTTCATCGCAACCCCGCGCTTTCTGACCGGGCCGAACCTGATGAATATCGGCATCCAGGTCTCCACCATCGCGGTGATGGCCTTCGGCATGACCTTCGTGATCGTCGCCGCCGGTATCGACCTTTCGGTCGGTTCCATTGCTGCGATCTCCGCGATGACCTCTTCCTACTGGGTCACCACCGCGGGGCTGCCCGACGTACTGTCGATCGTGGTTGGCCTGGCCATCGGCGGGCTGTGCGGCTGGGTCACCGGTGCCATGAGCGCCTACGGCAAACTGCCCACCTTCATTGCCTCGCTGGCAATGCTCACCATTGTGCGCGGACTGACCCTGGTCATCTCCGACGGACGGCCCATCGCCACCGGCGATTCGGTGTCCTGGCTGGGCGGGGACCTGGGCTTCATGCCGGTGCCCATCCTGATTCTGATTGTCTCCGGGCTCATCGCAGCGTTCGTGCTGAACCGCACCATCATCGGCAAGAATGCCTTCGCCGTAGGCGGCAACACCGAAGCGGCACGTCTTTCGGGTATTCCGGTCAAGCGCGTACTGGTGACCGTGTTTGTTATTTCCGGTATCTTCGCCGCACTGTCCGGCATGATCCTTGCGGGCCGTCTGGATTCGGCACAGCCAACCTTGGCCAGCGGTTACGAGCTGGACGCCATTGCGGCGGTTGTTATCGGCGGCGCTTCGCTTTCTGGCGGTGTGGGTCGTATTTCCGGAACGCTCATCGGTGCGCTGGTCCTTGCGGTGATCCGCAACGGCCTGAACCTGCTCTCGGTCAGCGCCTTCTGGCAGCAGGTAGTTATCGGCTTGGTTATCGCGATCGCCGTGGGCTTCGACGTGCTGCGTCGCAAGAACGTGCGCCACTAAAAGTTTTTGTATCACCGTTTCTGACACCATTTAGTTCAAGGGAGAACCCAATGAAAAACATCGTTCGTAAGAGCACCGCACTGACCCTCGGTCTAGCACTGGTCTTTGGCGCCAGCGCCTGTGGCCGTGGCGAGGCAGCTGCCGAGGGTGCCAAGGCCACCTTGGCAGTGTCCACGCTGAACAACCCATTCTTCGTTGACCTGCGTGACGGCGCACAGGCAGAAGCCGCCGAACTGGGCATCGACCTGTCCGTTGTTGACGCGCAGAACGACTCGGCCAGCCAGGCTAACCAGCTGGCAACCGCCGCCACCGATGGCACCGAAGGCGTCATCATCAACGCAGTAGATACCGAAACCGCCGAAGCTGGCCTGGCTCCCATCGTTTCGGCTGAACTGCCAATCGTCGCAGTTGACCGTTCGGTAGGCGACACCAAGGTCGCTTCATTTGTTGCTTCGGACAACGTTGCTGGTGGCGAGCAGGCAGCCAAGGCACTAGCAGAGTCGCTGGGCGGCAAGGGCAAGATCATCATCCTTGAGGGTGTACCTGGTGCTTCGGCAACCAACGAGCGTGGCGAAGGCTTCACCAAGGGCCTGAAAGAATTCGGCGACATCAAGGTGGTCTCCAGCCAGACCGCTAACTTCGACCGTGCCGAGGCACTGGACGTAGTGACCAACCTGATGCAGTCCAACCCAGACGCCACCGGCGTACTGGCTATGAATGACGAAATGGCTCTGGGCGCTATCCAGGCACTGGGCGCCAAGGCTGGCAAGGACGTCAAGGTTGTAGGCTTCGACGGTACCGAAGATGGCTTCAAGGCAGTAGAGGCCGGCACCTTGGTCGCCACCATCGCGCAGAACCCGGCCGAGCTAGGCAAGCAGTCGGTTCAGATCTTGGCTAAGGCCATGAAGGATGAAGCCGTTGAGGAAGTAGTCCAGGTTGCCGTTGACACCGTCAATACCGACAATGTCGCTGACTACGTCACCAAGTAAGTACCTGTAGTACCTCATTTCGCCGGGCGAGAGCTCAACTGAGCTATATCAAGCTAAGGAATAATCATGACGGACAACATCCAAGTCACTATCGTTGGTTCGAGCAATGTGGACATCACCGCGTTGATGAACCGCCTGCCTGGCCCGGGTGAAACCGTGTTGGCCGATTCCTACCAGCTTTCGCCCGGCGGCAAAGGGGCAAATCAGGCCCTGGCCGCGCAATTAGCAGGAGCCCGCACCGAATTTATCGGTGCAGTAGGCGAAGATTCGCACGCGAAGATCGCGCTAGGCCAGCTTGAAGAAGCAGGCGTGAAGCTGGATCGCGTCTCAACTTCGCGCCAACCTACCGGCGTAGCGATCATCCAGGTGGATTCCGGCGCGGAAAACTCCATCGCCGTGGTGTCCGGGGCTAACTCCACGGTCACCGCTGAGGTAGTCAACGCCGCCGGTACACTGCACGGCATTGTGGTGCTGCAAGGTGAAATCCCTGCCTCGGGCATCAAGACCGCCATGGATCTGGCCACCGATAAGGTGGTGCTCAACCTGGCACCGGTGATCGAACTGGACCGCGATTACCTGCTCAAAGCCAACCCGCTGGTGGTCAACGAACACGAAGCGGCGCTCATCTTGCAACAGCTCGATGGCAGCGAAACTATGTCGACCGAAGCCGAGCCGGTGATTGCCGAGAAGCTCATGGCCCATGGTCTAGCCTCGTTGGTGATCACCTTGGGTGCCAACGGCTGTTTGGTGGTTGAACAGGGCACTGAAATGCAGCAGCTTTCAGCGGTGAAGGTCAAGGCATTGGACACCACCGGTGCAGGCGACGCATTTACCGGTGCGGTCGCAGCCCGGCTGGCTCACGGTGACACTCTGGCACAAGCAGCAGATTTCGCTGGAAAGTTCGCGGCGCTGACCGTACAGGCACATGGCGCTCAAGCGTCCTACCCGCGTTCACTAGATGCACTCTAAGACAGAACTTTTCAAGCAAGACCTAAGGAAGCATTCGTGCTGAAATCCGAAATTCTCAACGCCCCACTACTTGGCGCATTGGCCAAGCTGGGGCACACCGACACGGTGGTTATCGCCGATTGCGGTTTACCACTTCCTGCAGGTCCCACAGTCATCGATTTAGCACTGGTTCAAGGACTGCTCAGTTTTGAGCAGGTACTGGATGTACTCAGCCGCAATTTGGTGATCGAGGCCAGCACGCTGGCTAGCGAAGCCAAAGAGGGGACGGTCCTGCAGCTATGTGCGTCCTACGGACTTGAGCCACAATTCATCACCCATGAACAGCTCAAAGCCGAATTGCCCAACGCGAAGGTTATCGTGCGCACCGGGGAGTCAACTCCCTTCGCCAACGTGATCCTGCACTGCGGGGTAGCTTTCTAAGACCAAGCCCAAGCCGGTATCGACAGTGCGTCGGTGCCGGCTTTTTGCTTGCCAGAAGGAGCATTTGGGAAGGTAACACCGTGCGCGAAGGGCTGCAACGATGATCATTCTCAGAACATGAGCAGCACACTTCAGTCCTGCCCATGATCCTGGGATGGGCAACCAGTTCAAGGCCGCTGGCTCTTAGAATGGTGAATATGGAACAAGACGAGCGCGGAGCCCAGGACAGGGAACTGTTTTCACGTATCGCGCCCGAGGCGGGACTATTGCTCGGTGCCGGGCGTGCCATTCTATTACAGCTTGCGCACCCGCAGATTGGCTTGGCTATTGCCAACCATTCGGACTTTGCCATGAATCCGCTCAGTCGTCTGGTTCATACGCTCGGCTACATTTATGCCTTGAGCAATGGCACCGAAGAACAACAACGAACCATTGTTGACTACGTCGACTCCGCCCACGCATCGGTACGAGGCAGTCGAGATGTGGAGCAAGGAGCCCCGGCTTACTCGGCACTGGACCCTAAGTTGCAGTTATGGGTTGCGGCGACGCTTTATGACTCCGCACGGATGATTGCCGGGCAAGTTCTTCCCAATGCTGGGCCACAGGACGAGGAAGATCTCTATCGGCAGTACGCCCGGCTAGGGGATGCGTTACAGATGCCGGAGCATTTCTGGCCGGAGAATCTGCGCGCCTTTGACAACTACTTCGACCGCACGCTGGAGAACCTTGTCGTGAGCGAGCAGATTCGTGCGCTGGCTGAGGAACTCTTTGCTGGAACTAACGCCCCATGGTGGATCCGTGCGGGATTGCCGCTCATGCGTGAAGTGACCATAGCTCAGCTCCCACCGAAGGTGCGCGAAGAATTCGGATACGTAGTTACCGAAAAGGTGCGCAAGCGTAACCGGCGAACTGTCTCGTTCGTTCGCGTAGCTACCCGCGTCCTGCCCAAGTTTCTCAGACAGGCGCCGATGAGATTGATGCTGCGCCATGTTGACCGGATGAGTTAGTCGTCAGCAGTCTGCTGCTCTCGATCCTTCGCATGGTTAGGAATCAGGATTCGTGGCAACGCCAGCAACAAGAATAGTGTCACCACGATTAACGGACCACCAATCCAAGCACTCGTTTGCCAACCAAAAAGCACCTGTAGGACGAACCAAACACAGCCCGAGACCAGCAGTCCCACACCTAGTCCTACAATCTTCAACACGATATGACCCAAGGCCACTGTTTGCTCTTTGAGGCGTTGTCCAAAGAAATAACGGTGCACGGCTACCGGAGTAATCAGTAACAAGATGAGTAGGGTCGCAGCCACCAGCAAGATGATGTAGACAATCTCGTCGTTGTGGCTGAGCATTTCAAATCGCGCTTGAAAAGGCAGTACCACCAGGAATGCAGCGAGAATCTGCACACCGGTCTGCATCACACGCATTTCTTGCAGTAGCTCGTTCCATTGCCGGTGTGGGGCACCGTCACTGGTATCGGGGTGGGAACGCTTGTTGATCATGGTTCTCCTCGACTATCTCCGCTGCCGGAGTCAACGGTTCTGGAACACTAACTATGCCAATGTCCCTGACGACTGCCAAGAGCATCACGAATCTCTATCCAAAATGTCGGTGGCTCTGTATATCTTGAGACATCCCAAGAGGAAGTAGCTAGGCGAAATTTATGAACATGAATCTGGAACCACATATCAAACCCGATGTTTGGACTATGCCGGACAAGGGATTGTCGTGGTGTGATTGCGGCAAGGACCATCCGCTGACCTTAGACATCGTGACGGGATTTGCCGAAGAACTCGGGATCAAGGCACAAGACTCAATCTCGCATCACGAACTTGTAGAACTGACCATGGAAGTGTGGAACTACGAATCGGTGTGCCGGTTTTTCCATTTGGTGCTGAATGAATCCGCACAGCGCGTTCACGAGTCGGTAGCTGACAGCTACCCGCTGGGCATCGGACTGGACATCGTTGGATACTTTTCTAAAACATGGCAAGGCTGCCCGGACGAAGATTGCTGGGATGAGGACTGAGCGGACTTGTGCCATCAATTATGCGTTGCCGAAACCATGGGAATACCTGAGCGGCGTCGTTGAAATTGAGCCGCAGCGCCCACGGCGCGTACTGTGGGAAAGATGGAGAGCATTGCACCGCACTTGAACACGGCAAAGCACGACGGATTTATTCACGTACGTGGGGCGAACGAAAACAATCTAGACAATGTTGAGGTGCGCATCCCGCGCGATGCCATTGTTGCTTTCACCGGGGTCTCGGGTTCAGGCAAGTCTTCGCTCGCTTTCGGCACCATCTTTGCCGAATCCCAGAGGCGTTTTCTCGAATCGGTCGCACCCTATGCACGACGTCTGATCGCTCAGGGGCACAGCCCAAAGGTTGAGTTTATTTCCGGGCTTCCGCCTGCCGTGGCCTTACAGCAACGCCGAGGTTCCGCTAGTTCACGCTCCAGCGTGGGTACATTAACCACGCTATCTAACTCGGTGCGAATGTTGTTCTCTCGCGCCGGAACCTATCCCGACGGGGCCAGCAGACTTGAATCGGACTCATTCTCCCGGAACACGGCGGTAGGTGCTTGCCCCGAATGCCACGGTGTTGGCACAGTGCATTCGGTCAGCGAACGTTCGCTAGTTCCTGACCCGACCTTGAGCATCCGCGAGGGCGCGATTGCCGCATGGCCAGGAGCCTGGCAAGGCAAAAATCTACGTGACATCACTACGCATCTTGGCTACGACATCGATGTGCCATTTGAGAACCTCAGCAAGAAAACTCGCGATTGGTTACTGTTCACCGAGGAACAGCCGGTGGTTGAGGTGACACCCGAGCGGGACCGCGTAGCCAAGCCCTACAAGGGGCGTTTTTGGAGTGCCGAACGCTACGTGCGCCATACCGTGGCCACCTCCAAGAGCGAAAACCTGCGAACCAAAGCATTGGCCTTTATGATTTCACAGGACTGCGTTCAGTGCAGCGGAACGGGATTTCGCAATGACTCATTAAAGGTACTTTTTGCGGGTTTGAACATTGCCGAGTTCAACTCACGTTCATTGCAATCCTTAGCCCAGTTGTTGCGCCCCTTTGCCATAGACTCCGAAGGCCAAGCGCAA
Source organism: Glutamicibacter sp. BW77 (assembly GCF_002332285.1). Taxonomy (NCBI): domain Bacteria; kingdom Bacillati; phylum Actinomycetota; class Actinomycetes; order Micrococcales; family Micrococcaceae; genus Glutamicibacter; species Glutamicibacter sp. BW77. Next base: position 164,591 of record NZ_NRGT01000047.1, read on the forward strand.
GCCGATGTCATCAGCACAATTAGCACCGACCTTTCGGCCAGAATTCAGGTGCTTCTGGAACTTGGCCTAGGTTATCTGAGCCTTGACCGCAACACCCCAACGCTATCGCCGGGGGAGATGCAAAGACTTCGCATCGCCACGCAACTACGCGCCGGCCTGTTCGGTGTAATTTACGTGCTCGACGAACCCTCTGCCGGGCTGCATCCGGCAGACGTGCAACCACTGATCGAGGTGCTTGATGCGCTAAAGGCCGAAGGGAACACCGTCTTTGTTGTGGAACACAATATGGATGTGGTGACCCGTGCCGAATGGATTGTGGATGTGGGTCCCGGCGCAGGTAGTGGGGGAGGACAGGTACTTTATAGTGGAGAAGTCTCCGGCCTTGCGCAGGTAGAAAGCTCGGTGACGCGTCAGTTCCTGACCCCTAAACCTGCCCCAACGCGGAAACTACGAACCGCCAGTGATTGGGTGGAACTGCATGGAGTCAAGCTACATAACCTGAAAAATGTGGATGCGAAGTTCCCCTTGGGAGTCTTTAGCTCGGTGACAGGAGTTTCTGGGTCTGGAAAATCGAGTCTTGTTTCGGTTGCACTGGCCCAAGCCGCAGGTGGGAAATCGCTGGGGGAGGCCGAGGAATCCGAAGACTCGATGGTGCGAGCGGTAATTAGCCAAGTGCATGGTGCCGACCAGATTAACCGTGTGGTGCTGATGGACCAGAAACCTATCGGACGTACGCCGCGCTCAAATGTGGCCACCTATACCGGACTCTTCGACGCGGTTCGAAAGACCTTTGCAGAGCAACCCTTAGCTCACAAGCGTGGCTACGGTGCCGGACGCTTCTCCTTCAACGTAACCGGCGGACGCTGCGAGAATTGTTTGGGCGAAGGATTCCTGGAAATTGAACTACTTTTCTTGCCCGGAACCTACGGCCCTTGTCCGCGGTGCCACGGTACTCGTTACAACGAACAGACCTTGGAAGTGGAGTATCAAGGAAAGAACATTGCTGAAATTCTTGAATTGAGCGTGACTCAAGCAGAAGAATTCTTAGCTGATATACCTGCTGCGGCCCGGGCACTAGCGACCCTGCGTGAGGTTGGGTTGGGATATCTGAAACTTGGACAGCCAGCTACAGAGATGTCCGGTGGCGAGGCGCAGCGCATCAAACTGGCTACCGAGTTACAACGCCAACGACGTGGCCACACGCTGTATCTGCTCGACGAGCCAACCACCGGACTGCACCCAGCAGATGTTCAACTATTGGTCGCTCAGCTACACCAACTCGTAGATCAAGGAAATACGGTGATAGTGGTGGAACATCATATGGATGTGGTGGCAGCCAGCGACTGGGTCATCGATTTGGGTCCAGCCGGCGGAGATGGCGGTGGACAAATTGTCGCTACGGGAACCCCACAGCAGGTCGCACAGAATCCGGCCAGCCGAACCGCGGAATTTCTTGCGCGTCGACTGGCCGGAGAACAATAATAATTAGCTATTGCGAAGCTGTGCAAAGGGCGGGGTGTGAACTCCCGCAGCGACAGCCTCGGCGGGATCATCACCGAGATGGATCATTCTATTCTCGTCATCAACATGGACCACGCTTGGCACGTACGCGCGGGCTTCAGCGTCTTGCATCTGCGCGTAGCTGATGATGATCACCAAGTCTCCGGGGTGCACTAGGTGTGCGGCTGCGCCGTTGATTCCGATGACACCGCTGCCAGGCTCACCGGCAATAGTGTAGGTTTCCAACCGTGCACCATTGGTAACGTCCACGATGCTGACTAGCTCACCAGGCAAAATATCCGAGGCTGCCAACAGATCAGAATCGATCGTGATGGAGCCGACGTAGTGCAAGTCAGCCTGGGTGACGGTTGCGCGGTGGATTTTGGACTTAAACATGGTGCGTTGCATGGAACGAGTTCCCAATCTTCAAGAAGGTTTGCCGTGCCAGCATACTACTTAGCACGGCAAACCTTCTGTGAACTACTTGCCCTGCGCGTGATGTAACGCCGAAATTACGGTCCCGTCGGCCAGCAGTTCGTAGGCTGCCTCCAGCTCAGCGGAGAGGAAACGGTCCTCGCCAGGGCCGGCTACTTTGCTGCGGATTACCTCGTGGACGGCACCTGTGATCGGTGCCGGAGTGAGTGGCTTTCGCAGGTCTAAGGCGCGGGAAGCAACGACTAATTCGATAGTCAATACGCGGCGCAGGTTATCCACCGCGGTGCGTAGCTTGCGTGCTGCATGCCACCCGAGGGACACATGATCTTCCTGCATTGCCGAGGAGGGAATGGAATCAACGCTGGCAGGTACAGCCAGACGCTTATTTTCTGCCACTAGGCCGGCCTGTGTGTACTGCGCGATCATCATTCCGGAGTCCACTCCAGGATCATCGGCAAGGAAGGCAGGAAGATCTCGTGAACGTGCTGGGTCAAGCATGCGGTCGGTGCGTCGTTCGGCAATAGAGCCAAGGTCTGCCACGGCAATTGCCAAGAAATCCAAGACGTAGGCGACCGGTGCCCCGTGGAAGTTTCCGTTGGAAGAGACCTCTCCGGAGGGAAGCACTACGGGGTTGTCGATTGCAGCAGCTAGCTCGCGGGTCGCCACCATCCGCGCATGGGTGATGGTGTCTCGCACAGCGCCGGTGACCTGCGGGGAACAACGTAATGAATACGCATCCTGGACTCGGCCATCACCTTCGCGGTGCGAAGCCACAACCTGTGAACCCTGAAGCGCGCCGAACATGTTGGCCGCGCTGAGCGCCTGGCCTGGATGTGGACGCAGTGGTTCGTGAAGTTCGGGGCGGAACACCTGATCCGTACCGAATTGGGCTTCCACACTCATGGCTGCGCTGACATCTGCGATATCGGCTAGATCATCAAGGTCAGCCAACGCCATCAAGAGCATGCCCAGCATGCCATCGGTTCCGTTGACCAGCGCAAGACCTTCCTTTTCAGCCAGCTCTAAGGGGGTGATTCCAGCCTCTGCAAGTAGCTCGGGAACTGGGCGGTTTACTCCGTGCTTGTCGGTCGCTTCACCCTCACCCATAAGAACTAACGCGCAATGCGAAAGTGGTGCGAGGTCACCGGAGCAGCCAAGCGAACCGTATTCGCGCACGACGGGGGTGATCCCCGCGTTGAGCAGGGCGACCATGGTTTCAAGCACTACCGGGCGCACCCCGGTACGTCCACTGGCTAGCGTCTTCGCGCGGAGGAACATCAGTGCGCGGACTACTTCACGCTCTACCGGGGCACCCATGCCTGCGGCATGTGAGCGGATCAGTGAGCGTTGTAACTTGGCGCGGTCTGCCGGAGCGATATGTCGTGTAGCTAAAGCGCCAAAACCAGTGGAGATGCCATAAACCGGAGTTTCAGAAGCAGCCAGTGCATCAATATGTGTGCGGACTTCGGCTAATTTCTCGCTCACTTCGGCCGAGATATCAACCTGAATATCATGGCGAGCAACGTGTAGGACGTCCTGTGCCGTCGTGTTGGTCAGATGAAGCGTTACCGAAGTAGGCGAGGTATTCATGAAGGTGTTCCGTTCGTAAGTGAAGCTGTCTCTAACGTCCATTCTTCGCCAGTATCAGCGTGTATTTCGCTTGCTCCGCCCTAATCTGTCTGTTATTTCGGACAGGATGTGAAGCTCTTAGTTAGTTTTGTATATTTCGGAAAAATTCATCGAAAGGTCACTAATTAAATGTCGCATTTCGTATATATTCTTGGTTCAAAGAACTTACTTCCTGTCGTTACGTGAAATTCGTAAATTGTCTTCACGAATACCAGAATTCTGTGGAGACTGACGTAGGCTCTGGAGACCAAGCCACAACGACGTGGCGCGGTTTTGACAACACATCGGTTATCAAAACATTGAAGAACGAGCGAAGGACCGGCAACCGTGAGTGCAAGGTTGACCACAATGAAACAACAAGTGACAGCGACACCAGAAACCGCTTGGCGAAAGCGCAAAGATGCTTGGGAGCACCTCGGATATGTCCTGGGTGAGATCATTCGAGGCCTCGACGACAAGGTTGCCGGGGAGCAGCACGAGCACGACGCAAGGCAACTACTGAGCCTACTTTCGGCTATCGAACCATACTGGGCCTCACCGGGAATCGATTACTTTAACGAAGTTGAAACCCTGATGAACGAAGGCCACTTTCGTGATGCCTTGAGCAAGGTGTACCAGGCAAATCAGTCTTTCCGCACCCAGACGCAATACATTGATGGCGAAGGCCACGATATTAACGCCGAGGAAAGCGAAGCCGCCGCGCAGAGCAACGAGTTACGCGGTAATGAGACCCGCGGCAGTCAGCGGAAATTTACCCCCAAGGTTGAAATACTGCTCGTAGACAATGGGCCGGCGGACGAGATTGAACGGTTCAAAGCAGAGATGCTGGAACAACGCCAACGAACCGATTCCTTCGTCTACAGTTTTGTCGTCGTTCCTAGCGTCGAAGATGCGCTGACTGCGATCGTCATTAATCCGACAATTCAAGCGGTCGTGCTCACCGCCCGTTTTGAATTGGAAACTCGCCGGCGCTTGAGCGCCACATTAGGCAAGTACGTCTCCCGGCATACCGCCGGACGTTTCAAAACGATGCGACAAATCGACCGGATTTTGGATCTGGAAGCGATCATCGATCTGCTCCGGCCCGAGATCCCGGTGTACCTCATCGCCGGGGTTGCGCTGGAATCTATTGCGCACGAGATTACCGGACGCTTCAAGCGCATCTTCTCCCGCAACGATGGCATGGATCTACACCTGTCATTGATCGCCGAAGTTTTGGAACGGTACAACACTCCTTTCTTCCACGCCTTGCAGGCTTATGCCAAACGTCCGGGTGGAGTATTCCACGCGATGCCGATTTCCCGTGCGGGTTCGGTGCAAAATTCGCCGTGGGCACGCGACCTCGTAGATTTTTACGGGAAAAACCTTTTGCTGGCTGAAACCTCGGCCACCTCTGGTGGTCTCGATTCATTACTTGATCCGCAGAGCTCCATCAAGGAAGCTCATGAACTAGCGGCTCGCGCGTTCAACAGCCACCGGACCTATTTCGTTACGAACGGCACCTCTACCGCAAACAAGATCGTCCACCAGTCAATTCTGGCTCCAGGCGATATTGTGCTTGTTGACCGAAACTGCCATAAGTCGCACCACTATTCGCTGGTGCTGGCCGGGGCAAATGTCAGTTATCTAGAGGCCTACCCGCTGAACGAATACTCGATGTATGGGGCAGTATCTCTGGAGGAGATCAAGGGTCGCCTGCTGCAGCTGCGTCGTGAAGGTTTGTTGCACAAGGTCAAAATGTTGACGCTGACTAACTGCACCTTTGACGGAATTATTTATGATCCACGTCGTGTCATGGAAGAGTGCTTGGCAATCAAGCCTGACTTAGTTTTCCTTTGGGACGAGGCATGGTTCGCTTTTGCTGGTTTCCATCCGATTTATCGTCAGCGCACAGGTATGGCCGCGGCCGAGCGAATCCGAACCACATTCGAGACCAAAGACTACCGCGAGCGTTTTGCCGCTCAACAGGCAGCATTGCCCGAACCCGGAACCCTGGATGATCCGTCCAATGACGATGCTTGGATAAAAACACGGCTGCTGGCTGACCCTGCAAAGACTCGGTTGCGAGTTTATTCGACGCAGTCGACGCATAAGACCCTGACCTCATTGCGCCAGGGGTCGATGATTCATATTCATGATCAGGATTTTGCCGAGCGTAACCGAAATACGTTCCGCGAAGCCTATATGACTCACACCTCTACGTCCCCGAACTATCAGATCCTCGCGTCTTTGGATATTGGACGACGTCAGGCAGAACTTGAGGGTTACGCGCTGGTGCAGCGACAGGTCGATTTGGCGCAGTCAATCGTCCGAGCGATGACACGCAATAAACTATTGCGCAAATACTTCCGTGTGCTTGATACTCAAGAGCTAATCCCTGGTGAATATCGGTGCAGTGATACCGCTAGTCCGGTACGCGACGGGCTGGAAGTTTGGGACCGGTCATGGGCCGAGGATGAGTTTGTTGTCGACCCGTCACGACTGACCTTAGATATCAGTCGCACTGGAGTCGATGGAGACACCTTTAAGCACACCTACCTGATGGATGGTCACTCAATTCAGGTGAATAAGACCAGTCGTACCTCGGTGTTGCTGATGACAAACATTGGTACCAATCGTTCGGCGGTTGCGCACTTGATTGAAGTGTTGGTGAAGATCGCCGAGGAGTTGGAGCACGCGCGCCGCCTCGATGGGCGTGCCATGGGTGACGGCAAGAAGGTTCCTGCCACAGAAGTGCCGATGCCTGACTTCAGCTACTTCGCCGACGAATTTAGTGGCGGTGGTGGTAGTGGTGATATGCGTTCGGCCTACTACCTGACGTATCAAGACCCGGCCACGCACTTCATGTTTTCCCCTGAGATCCGTCAACGGATTCACAGTGGGGAACAAGTAGTTTCTGCTGCCTTCGTGACACCATATCCGCCAGGCTTCCCAGTGCTGGTTCCGGGTCAGGTAGTCTCAACGGAAATTCTTGACTACATGGATGTCCTTGATACTCGCGAGATTCATGGATACCACGGTGACTTCGGATATCAGGTCTTCACTTCCGAAGCGTTGGCCAGTGTAGCCGCAAAGCGACTATAGGTCTCCAGTGGAGGAGTCTGCTTGCAGGCTCCTCCACTGGCCACATCATTTTCCCTTTGGCACGTTCCTATTCAGTACTTGAACTATCAGGAATCTGGATGGCAAATCAGATAGCGCCGGTGGCTGGGAACAACCGGTCGCAGAGATTATTTCCCGTCCCCTGAATGTTTGGTATGAACCTGCGCCATGAGTGTAATTCCGGCGTATGGTGAGAAGTAGTGGCCATACGCGAGAACGTTGTTGCGGTAGCCGGCTACTGGGCGAAAAGTCTTCTGGAAGGGACCAGAATATGGAATCACGCAAAAGCACAGGCGAATAGACAACAGTCCACTTCGCTTTACTGGCGGACAAGTTTCATTGCCGTCAGTTCAATGGAAGAAAGCCGATTCTATCCCGGGATTCCCGGGCAGAAATGGAGCGACGCCATGCCTACGATTCACGGAGCGTCTCAACTCAATACCCACTTAGGCTTGGGATTAGCCACTGGTGGTGCCCTGTTTGCGATCATGTTCTTGGCAGCCATATTTTGGGTGCCTATGGGAGTGGTCCCTGCTATGAATCCTTTATGGATCATCGTTGCTTGGGGAACAATGCTCATGTGCTGGGGTGTTTTCCGAATGATTGCGGGACCCAGCAGGTTAGATCATTTTAATGGTGGCACCGATGCTGGTTCCTAATAGGAACTAAAGCACCCCATAGGGCCAGTTCACATGCCAAGGTTCAGATCACCTAGTTGTACTCCGGTGACCCGTCGCTTCGATCAATGAAGCGGCGGGTCACTGCTATCAGGAGCTTGGCATACATAGCGAAAAAGAACTGGACTCATGCTTCAAAGCTCCATCATCGAAGCCTCAACCCGCGCGTTCGCCTGGGCTGCCAGCAAGCTGGTGGACCTAGATAGGCCGGCCAAAATTCCCGAACCGCTCGACGGTAGCTGTCTCGGATACGCGATCTTGACTGGGCGGGAGCTTTCTAACGCGCACAAAACGCGGGCCACAAAAGTCTGCAGTGCTTCTGCTGAACTTCCACGGCCCGCGTCTGTTGACGGGTTCTAGCTATTTACCTTGCATCGGAATGCGCACACCACGTTCCGCAGCGACCTCGATTGCGCGGTCATAACCGGCATCAACGTGGCGGATGACGCCCATACCTGGATCATTAGTCAGCAGGGCTTCAAGTTTGGCCGCAGCCATTTCGCTACCATCAGCCAAGGAGACCTGACCTGCATGGATGGAGCGGCCCATGCCCACACCGCCACCATGGTGGATGGAAACCCAAGAAGCGCCCGAGCTCGTTGCCGTGAGTGCGTTCAGTAGTGGCCAATCGGCTACCGCATCGGAGCCGTCAGCCATGGCCTCGGTCTCACGGTAAGGAGAGGCAACGGAACCGGAATCCAGATGATCACGGCCGATGACGATTGGTGCGGAGACCTTGCCCTCGGCAACTAACTGATTGAAGAGCAACCCTGCCTTGGCACGTTCGCCGTAGCCCAACCAGCAGATACGTGCTGGTAGTCCTTCAAACTCCACGCGTTCCGCGGCGGCATCCAACCAACGGTGCAGGTGTTCGTTTTCTGGGAACAGTTCTTTCAATGCTTGATCGGTAACGCGGATATCTTCTGGATCACCGGATAACGCTACCCAACGGAATGGGCCAAGTCCCTCACAGAATAGTGGTCGAATGTATGCAGGAACGAAGCCTGGGAATTCAAACGCCCGATCGTAGCCGCCCTTTCGGGCTTCGTCGCGGATCGAGTTTCCGTAATCAAATACCTCAACGCCGAGATCCTGAAATTCAACCATTGCCTGAACATGTTTGGCCATCGCAGCCTGTGCCTTGTGGGTGAAATCAGCGGCGTCGTTGGCCGCAGCTTCGGACCATTGCTCCAAGGTGTATTCCACTGGAAGGTAGCTCAGCGGATCGTGTGCGCTGGTCTGGTCGGTGACGATATCGAAAGCCACTTCGCCGGCCTTGTGGCGTCGCAACAGCTCGGGGAAGACCTCGGCGGCGTTGCCGACGTACCCAACCGAATGTCCGCGGCCCTCAGCCTTCGCTGCACCGACCTTGGCCAGCGCCTTGTCTAGGTCTAGTTCTACCTCGTCGAGGTAGCGCTTGGATACGCGCCGACGGAGCCGAGTTTCATCGACGTCAACGATCAGGCAGGCGCCGTTATTCAGCGTGACCGCCAGCGGTTGAGCGCCACCCATGCCACCACAACCACCGGTCAAGGTGAGCGTGTTTGCCAACGTACCGTTGTATCGTTTGCGCCCGATGGCGGCAAAGGTTTCATAGGTGCCCTGCAAGATTCCTTGGGTGCCAATGTAAATCCAGGAGCCTGCAGTCATCTGTCCGTACATCATCAGGCCTTCGGCCTCGAGTTTGCGGAAGTGCTCCCAGTTCGCCCAGTCTCCAACCAAGTTTGAGTTAGCGATCAATACGCGCGGTGCCCACTTGTTGGTACGGAATACGCCCACTGGCTTACCGGACTGGATGAGTAAGGTTTCGTTTTCTTCCAGATCCTTCAGCGTCTCAACGATGGCGTCAAAGGCCTCCCAAGAGCGTGCTGCTTTGCCGGTGCCACCGTAAACGACTAGATCTTCCGGGCGTTCGGCAACCTCTGGGTCGAGGTTGTTCATCAGCATCCGTAGCGGTGCTTCGGTAGCCCAAGATTTGGCGTTGAGCTTTGTGCCACGGGGGGCGCGGACGACTCGTGGTTCATGGCTCACGATGGACTCCTTTAGCGGTAGGTGAAGTAACTAACTGCTTCCATCATTGGCCATAGGGTGCATCTAGCACACGGGGGTTTTCACGGTGCTGTCCGGAATTTCAGACTGCGGGTGCGGGGCTGTTGCGCCGACCTTGAATCCGCGAGGTCAGCTGCGCGGCGGTATTACGTATTTGTTCTAGTAGCGGATCCCATTGATCTTCCGGAACTCGGTCCCCAAGGAAGGTGACGGCAACCGCTGCAACCGGCCAACCATTAGCATCTAAAATTTCAACCGCGAGCGAATGGAAATCTGCGGTCACATCTTCACGCTCTACCGCGAAACCACGTGTGGCGGTCTGGTCTAATTCGCGGCGCAACTGCTGATAAGAATTTATCCCGCTGTCTTGAGCCCGGCTACTGAAACTTGCGGACCCCGGATACAACGCACGCACCTGAGATTTTGGGAGTGCAGCAAGAATGGCCCGCCCCGAGGCGGTCAAATGCGAAGGTAAACGCACCCCGACTTCGGTCACCAATGAGGGCCGTCCCTTGGCTCGTTCCTCCACAATGTAAAGCACATCCGCGCCGTGTAGGACCGCAAGATGGGCGCTTTCGCCCACCTTGTCGACCAGCTGCGCAATCAAAGGAGCGCCGAAGCGCGCTAAGGGTTCCTGACGCGTGTAGGCGCTGGAAAGTTCAAATGAGGAAACCCCCAGCCCGTAGGCTTTCTCCTCGGGGTAGTGGGCGATAAAGCCCTGTTCGAGCATGACATTGAGTAACTGGTAGACACTCGAGCGCGGTAACTCCAGCAGTTTAGCGATCATTGCTGCGGGGGTCGGCGATTTCCTGCTTGCCAGTAAACGCAAGACGCGCAGCGTGTTTTCAGCTGCCGGTACCTTGCTGCCCATGATTACCCCTTAGTCGAAACGCATACCTGCTAGGGAACTCTAGCAACACTGAGCGTCAACTGACGGATGGGACTATGAAATCTGTGCCTGCAGGGAATCGTTGAGTGCTTCAAGTCGCGGTGGGTTAGCACCAGAAGTGAGCACGGTGAGCTCGGAGCAACGAGTCGCCTGAGTCAACGCGAACTCCAATTCACTCTGATCTAGAGCGGCACCCTTGGTGGTCAGCGCCTGAGCCAAGGAGCTATTAAGCAGCCCGTGAAGCAACCCAGACATAAAAGCATCACCGGCACCGATAGTGTCGACAATCTTTACCGGACGTGAATGAACCATCACCTCGGTGTTTTTCGCGCGGGCCGTGGCGCCGCGCGCGCCGAAGGTCATGACCGCGAGTTTCGCGCCACGTTCCAAAATATGGTCAAGGATCCGCTGGCAATCCCATCCTGGATATAGCCACAGGGCGTCATCATCGCTGAGCTTGACGACATGGGACAGACTCATCATCTTTTCGATTTGCTTCACCGCAGTGGAACGCTTGCGGATGAGCTGGGGGCGCACATTGGGGTCGTAACTGCGCAACTGATCTGCCGGTGACGCTTCAAAAGCTTCGAGGACTTTTTCGCAACCTGGCGCCAGCCATCCAGCGATGGAACCGGTGTGCAAAAGTTGCGCCTCGGAGGCAACCACGCCGTGGGGCAGGTCCCAGGCCAAGCTAAATTCGTAGGTCGCATCGCCCACTCCGTCTACGGAGACGGTTGCGTAACTGGTGGACTCTTGAGAGTAAGTGTCGGCCGCAAGTTTTACCGAGGAATCGGCTAGATGCGCTGAAATTAATGCTCCGTGCTCATCATCGCCAAGGTCGGTAGTCAAGGTGACCTCATGGCCCAAACGGCCTAGCCCCACCGCGACATTCATCGGGGAACCACCTGGATGTGCTACGCCATCAACGATATCGGCTAGAGCTTCGCCAACCACCTGTATCTGTGCCATGACTCGATACTACGGATAATCACTTAGATAGCCACAATCGACTCTCGAACCAAGGTGTGTGGCTGGGCACCTCGCAATGGCACTGCCGGTGAGAGAACAATCGGTTACCCAAAGGGGCATTGGGGCGCAATGGCCCCAAACCATCACAAAATGAGGCTCAGAAAATAAGAATAATGCGGTGGGATACAGACCGTATCGATGGCGAAGCCAGGCGCCTGAAGAGCTACGCCAAGCCAATTCTTGTAATCGACGCGGCAATCGCAGTAGGCACTGCAAAAACTAGTAACGCGAATGCGGCTCAACGTTTGGGTTGGCATCAACTTCCGGTACTCGGTGGCCGGCGGTGTCCTAATGACATCGGCGCTACGATGCATTTCTAATATGGCGCTGATCCGCTGGAAGCAGCGAAACACAAGACAGCCGGCCCGCTGACCGAAAAATGCCCTTATCGGTCAGTGGGCCAACTGCTTGTTATAACGCTTAGTTACACGTTTATCCGGTAACCACGTTTGATGACGGTAGTGATCAGGTCCGGGTGCGGTAGCGTGCGCCGCAAGCGGCTCAGCGTCATATCCAACGCGTGATTCGAAGATGTGGAGGGCAACACCGAGACAAGCTCTTCACGGGTTACCACCGAGCCGCTGGCTTCCATGAGCCGGCGCAGGATCTCGGTCTGTGCCGGGGAAAGTTCGCAACGTTCACCATTCAGGCTCAGCGTGCGGCCACGCAGGGCGCAGTCGCCAAATACCGTCGAAGTGCTCAACGTGCCTAATTCACTGAGATGACCGACCAACTGCAGGATCATCGCACCCATACGGTGGCGCTCGGGAACCAATGTGCCGGTCACTCCGGCAGCTTCCAAGGGAGCAGCGGTCACCGGACCAACGGTAGCAACGACGACTCGTTCACTTAACGAACGAATCAGCGCCGCAGTACGATTGCGCGAGCGGGCGGCGGCGAGTAAAGCGTGCACGCTCGGTGCGCTAGTGAAGGTGATCGCGTCAAAATGGGCGGCACAAATACCCTCGACCAAGTTGGAGAGGTGTTGTTCTGAACTGGTATCGAGCCACCGGTACGGTTCCACCTTGAGCACTCGTGCTGCGCCGAGTTCACGCAGCGCCAACTGCAGCCCATGATCGCTGTCTGCATGTAGCTGTACTGCCACGGTCTGACCGGTAATTTCATTCGCCAGTTGGTCTAGCAACCCGGCGGTGGTTCCGTCCTTGGCTACCGCGGTGGCGTGAAAGCCCAGAGCACGGACCGCACCGTGAGCCTTCGCCCCACGCACATAGAGCTTGGCCGAGTTCAAACATTGGCAAAGCTCATGTCCGAGCCCGGCAGCCTCGGCAGAATCGAACCAGCGTCGCAGCCCGTATGCCGTGGAAATAATGACGGTTTCGGGGCGTAACTCGATCAACTTCTTAGTCTGTTCCACCAGCACAGCCTCATCATCTAGCGGGGCAAGCTTCAGCAGGGGTGCGTGGGTGACTTCGGCTCCACGGCGTTCCAGCGCCTCGACCAGCTCCTCGGATCGCCGGTTGCTGGTTACTGCGATTCGAAATCCTGACAGAGGCAGGGATAATTGCGGACTCATGCGTTGGCCCGCAATCCGGCAAGTTCCTCGGCCAGTAGGCGTTGCGGTAGCGCCGCTACTTCGCCGATGACGATCACCGCCGGGTTGGCGCACCGTTCGGCCCGCGAAACCTGCGCCAAGGTTCCAAGCGTTGCATGGGTGGTACGTTGGTCGCCGGTGGTGCCGGACTCGATGATCGCGCAGGGCATCGTTGGGGACATGCCATGGTGCTGGAACCCGGAAGCAGTGTGCTCCAAGGTGGCCATGCCCATCAGAATGACAATGGTGCCGTCCAGCCCTGTCAGGTGTTTAAACTGTTGTTCTTGAAGCGGGTCGTGAGCCGAGATTACGGAGAACACTGTGTTCACCCCGCGCGCGGTGACGGGAATACCGGCAGCAGCGGGAACGGTGATGCAGGAGCTGAGCCCCGGAACGACGCTCACCGCGACGCCTGCCTTGGTCGCCGCTGTGAGCTCTTCGAAGCCGCGGCCGAAAACGAAAGGATCTCCACCCTTGAGCCTGACCACATTTGATCCGGCGAGAGCCGCGGAAAGCATTTGCTGTTCAATCTGGGCTTGGGTAACTTTGTGGTGGCCAGGGCGTTTACCTACATCTACGAGCAGTGCTTGCGGAGCAAGCTCTTGCACCCGGGCCGCGGGACCCAGCCGATCAACGAAGATTAGGTCTGCGTCGCCCAGTGCATTCACTGCGCGCACGGTCAGCAGGTCTAGTGCACCGGGCCCGCCACCGATCAGCGTGATCTGGCCGGTATCAGCGACAGGTCTACGGGTGATCACCGGTAGTCCGCGTTCCCGGGCAGCCTTCCGTAACGCGGTGAATCTTTCGGGGGATGCGTCGCAAATGACGAGCAAGGTGCACGCGTTCAGCTGCGAAATTCCGGTCTCTGGGCTAGAAGCGCAAAGCACGCGGGCTCCGCGTGCGCAGTAGTGCGCGTTGGCCTTGCCCAGGCCCACAGGATCCCCGGCGAGCAGAATCGTGCACCCCTGGATGTCAAAGTTTTCATTGCTCATCGTCGTAGCTCGATTGCCAACTCGTATCCGGCGCTTCCTACAGCGCTAGATAGCGGGGCGAATAACGGTGTTCCGACGTGTAAAATCATCTGTCCCTGTGTTGCTTCTATCCATTGATGCGTGGATAAGCGGACCTTAGTTTTATGCGCTATTTTTTCAGGTGCATGGCTTGACATGGGAATTCATCTCCACTTGGGTGGGTGTGGCTTGATGTTAAAAAGACTATAGGGCGGGGTTTACCCTGAAATTTCCCAATTGTTTCCATTGGAATAATTCATTTATAAAGTTGACGTGGGTGAAGGCGGGCCACTTTGGAAATTTTCTTGCGGACTGGATGGACTGCCGCAGGGGTGAAAATCGTTTTACCCCGGTGAAACAATCGAAGCCTTTGACTGAAACACATGCCTCGTAGGCTGAGCACATCGGCTCGTACCGCACAGGCCGGAGCTAGCGAAGGGACGAGTTGTGAACCCATGCAAAAACCACGAACAAATAGACTGTCGGGGCTTATCGCTAAGCCATACACGCAGCATGGCTCCAAAGATGGCCGATACCGGTAGAACCGCATGAGCGCTGCAAGTGCAACATTAACTCGGCAATGTTCTTTGGTCGCGGTCTCACACGGCACAAATGATCCGGCAGGCCAGCGTGCCGTCAGCGCCCTTGTTGCGCAGGTGCGCCGCGTAGCCGACGTCCAAGTACATCAGGCGTTTGTTGACGTGCAAGAACCCCGAGTAGGCTCACTGCTTCACGGATTACCGGAGGGAAACCAGTCATCGGTTCTCGTTCCGCTGCTAATCTCGCGTGGGGTACACGTCGACCAAGACCTTACCGAGGCGGCCGTCCTTAGACCGGCTACTCGCGTGGCCGCAGCTCTCGGTCCGCACAAGTTGCTCGCTCAGGTAATCGAGCACCGACTTGTGCAGGCCGGTTGGTTACCTGGTGAACCCGTAATTCTCGCCGGGGCCGGGACTCGCCTGGGTCAAGGTACACAGGACTGCCACCAAGCCGCGGCGCTTTTAGCCGAGCGTTTAGGAGTGCCGGTGAGTGTAGCTTTCGTTGCGGCGGCCGAACCCGCACTAGGACAAGCCGTTGCCACGGCACGGGACGCTGCGCCGCAGCGCCGCGTGGTGGTGGCCAGCTACCTGCTGGCGCCCGGATATTTTCAATCCTTGATCGAGCGTTGCGGCGCGGAGCTGGTCAGCGGGCCGCTACTGGCAGCAGATGAGCAGGTGCCGAGGGAACTAGTGAATCTGGTACTAGAACGCTTTACCGCCGCCTGCGAGTAACCCCTGATTGCGCCAGTAGTTGCCTGCCGAAGCCAAAACACGGCACAGTGGAGCTATGCAGTCCCTCTTTGACGACGGTGCTTTCGGCCGCGAGCCGCAGACCCTGAGGCCCGGCGCAGTACATGTGCCCGGATGGCTCACAGCCGAGCAACAAGATTGGATCACCGAGCAGTTTCTTAGCTGGGGACAAGGGCCAGTGCCGCCGCATTCCACCTTAGTCAACGGGCATCCTATGAAGGTCAAAACCGTGTGCCTTGGATGGCATTGGGGCAACTATCAATACACCCGTACCGCCGAGGACCTCAACGGGGCGCCAGTCCCGCCAATGCCAGACTGGCTTGTTGAACTAGGTCGGCGCGCAGTGGCCGAGACCACCACAGATCCGCCTAACGCACAGGCATACAACCCAGATGTGGCGATCATCAATTATTATCCGCCCGGTTCAACCATGGGAATGCATCAGGACGCGCAGGAGAAGGTCAATGCGCCTATCGTTTCACTGTCTATTGGGGACAGTGCAAATTTCCGTCTAGGAAACAATGAAACTCGGACCAAGCCCTATCAGGATGTGAGGTTGGCTTCAGGAGATCTTTTTGTTTTTGAAGGTCCCGCCCGCTGGGTCTTTCACGCGGTGACCAAGATTTACCCGGGCACCGGGCCTGCACACTGGAAACTGGGTGGCGGACGAATCAACATCACCCTGCGCGAAACGGGGATGAGCTAGGTCGTCAGGACGACGCCAAATCGAGGGTGGCAAACACTGCTCGATGATCAGAATCGCCGAGCGACAGTGTACTAGCCGATCCCGTATCAAGGCCACGAACCATTACATGATCAATTTTTAGCACGGGCACCGGGCGATTTGGCCAGGTCATGCCGAATCCCCAGGACTCGTGTGGAACTTCTTCGAGCTGGTCAGAGATCGGAGTGAAATGCCTGTCGGTGCTGGTCGCATTAAAATCGCCGAGCGCAATGATTTTTGAGCTACGGTCGCGAGCCATGATTTGCCCCAAATTCCTGAGCATCGTATCTCGCTCTTCATGGTCCAAGGGGCGTGCCGACGCCGCATGAACCGCATATACGGTCACCTGTTCAGTTTCCGTTTGTATACGCAACTTCGCAGCTCGCGACCAGCCCAAGCCAAGATCCAAAGGCTGCTGATCCAGGATTGGATACTTGCTGTAGACGCCTACGGTTCCTACCGAGAACTGATGCGGGTGAGAATCAGCTAGAAGCTGTCCCACCTGTTCGGCTTGTCCCTCACCAAGTTCTTGCAGGCTGATTAAATCTGCACCCTCAGCCACTAATCCTTCAGCGGAGGCAGCCGCTCCATCTTGATGCACGTTTTGTGTGGCCACCGTGAATTTATCCACAGGCTCCGGCGGGTTTGCGGGAACGAAAGCTGCACCAAAGATCCATGCCCACGCGATGGCGGGTAATAACAAGATCAGGAAGGTGATCCGGCCACGCACCAGCATGGCTAGAAGTAGCAGCACGGGTATCCCAAAGCCGAGCCACGGGGTCAAATTGTCGAGGAACAGGCCAAGCCCAGCGCGCTCTGGAAAGCTTCGATGGGCTACAAGCACTACCGTGAGCGCTAGGGACAAGAGAACTATCAATAACCTCCCAGCCAGCCGGCCGGCGGTCAGACGATGTTGGGCTGCATTGGACATGAGGATTCCAGATTGCCACACGTTGCTGGCAGAGCCATGGATTGACCGCGGAATACTGATATCGAGTTATGCGTTGGGCAAGCTAGAGAGAAAGTCACTACGATTGTTACTGGCGCCAACGTTGTCGTACGAAGTGAAAAATCCATTCGCAGCAAAGTTAGAGGCACCATGAATCAATTAACGCCACCACGATATTTAGAAGGCAGAGCCCTGCTCTTCGCGATTATCGCCTTAGGCATGGGTGGCTTTGGCATTGGTGTCACCGAGTTTGCCATGATGGGTCTGCTGCAAGAAGGTGCCACCGATCTAGGTGTGAGCAACTCACAGATGGGCCTAGTGATTAGTACCTACGCCATCGGAGTGGTGGTTGGCGCTCCGCTACTGACGGCCCTCGCTGCAAAAATCTCCAAAAAACGAGCGGTGCAAATTCTGATCCTGCTCTTCGCCGTCGCAAACCTTACCTCGTTCTTTGCTGCGGACTACAACACCATGTTGTTTACTCGTTTCCTCTCCGGCTTACCTCACGGTGCTTACTTCGGTCTGGCCGGTGTGCTGGCTGGAAACATTGTCCCGGCAAGTATGCGAGGCCGAGCCATTGCCTGGGTCATGCTTGGCCTGTCTGTGGCGAACGTTGCCGGTGTTCCCTTGGTGACTCTGCTTGGTCAGGCAACCGGTTGGCGCTCAATGTTCCTCGTGGTCGCCGCGGTGGGCGTACTGACCTTTGTCTTGATTAGCCTCTTTGTGCCAATGCGTAAAGCTACCCAAGGTGCCAGCATGCGCCGGGAACTCTCAGCTCTCAAGAGCGTGCAGGTGTGGTTGGCCATGGCTACAGGCATTGTTGGCTTCGGCGGTTTCTTCGCGGTTTATTCATATATCTCGCCCACACTTACCGACGAAACCGGGCTGGATATCGCCCTCGTGCCGCTGGCCTTGGGACTCTACGGTGTAGGCATGGTGGTCGGTTCACTCATCGGAGGCCGGCTTGCCGACTGGTCCATCTTCGGCGCGATCAAGCTTGCCAGCGTGTTGATGGTTTTCAGTATGCTGACTTTCGCCGCGGTTGCCTCGTGGGTAATCCCGACCTTAATCATGGTGTTTGTCCTCGGAGCCGTCGGATCATTGCTCATTCCGAGCTTGCAGACGCTATTGATGGACTCTGCCCCGCACGCGCAGTCGTTGGCGGCTTCGCTGAACCACTCAGCATTGAACGTGGCCAACGCCTTGGGCGCTGCCTTAGGTGCCATAGTGATTACCGCAGGCTTCAGCTATCGTGCACCGTCCATAGTGGGCGCGATTCTGGCAGCACTTGGATTGCTCATCGCGTGGATTACCCAGCGTCGAGCACAAAAAATCGGCCTAGTTATCGGTGCTGACGCGGTGCTGGAACGAATCGGCGGACCGGCAGAAAAATAGTCTTTGCAGCAAGTAATGCGAGGGGCGAGGAT